>JAEOTN010000297.1 GCA_016839865.1 Promethearchaeota archaeon
TGAGAATATTAGAGACATAATCGGTACTCCCGAAGCAAGAAAGCAAATCCAGAAGAATGATTTGGGGGATACTACGTTAAAAATTGACCAACAATGTGAAGATGCAATCCTTAATGAAATACGCAAGGTCCCAGAAAATATAAAGGTCATTTCTGAAGAAGCAGGAGAGTTCTTCACTCAGCAGAAATCTGATGATATTCATGATTATTTAGTAATTGATCCAGTAGATGGTAGTCATAATGCCTCTTTTGGTTTTCCCATGTCCTGTATTTCAATAGCCCATGCAACTGGACCTCATCTAAATGATATTGATTGTGGTGTGATTTTGAATATTTACAACGGTGATATCTATTCTGCAATAAAAGGAAAAGGTGCATTTAAGAATGATAACGCTCCTATCCGTGTTAATAATCGTAAAAATCTACCAAAATGTCTTATCGGGATGAATTTCTCGGTAAATGAACCTTTATATGATTATGCCCATAGGTATGCTGAATTCTTTGATAGATGTAAACCCATTCGTATTCGTTCTATTGGTTCAGATGCATTTGCTTTAACTCTATTTGCTGAAGGAAAGTTGGATATTTTTATGAACCTCCAAAATAAGACGAGAACATTGGATATTGCTGCTGCTGCCATAATTCTGAAGGAAGCAGGTGGAGTTTTGATCGATCCAAATGGGGAAGAGCTCAATCCACCATTAACTCTGAAAACAAGAATCTCTTATATCGGAATCAGTCCTACACTAAAGAAACAATTTGATCCGTTAATCCCAATTCTTTCTAAGTGTTATAAAAATCAGCCACCCATGAAATACTAGAAGATTGTTACATCTCCGTCAACAATTCTTCCAATATATGTATTGTTTTTGAAAATCCAGATTATTTCATGACCTTCCTTTGCCAATTGAGCCCATTTTGACTTCTTTCTTTGATTTTGTTCCATGAACATAATTCCCTCAATGGTGACATTTCTTAGGCGAGAGCTACTAGTTTTCTGAATTGGAAATGAATTATCATCGATCACTACTGATTTGGCTGTAAATAACTGCTGGGATACTTGTTTGCCGACATTCTCCAAGTTACTCGGATCCATACATCTATCTGTAAATGAGTTTTTTTTTAGATTTGCATGTTCGCTGATAAGTTATAAAACCGAAAGTGAATTAGAACTGATATGGGTAGTGGCACAGTATCCGACGGAATTTGCTTGCGTTGTAAAGGAGCTAGGTTACTTTGTGGCAAAGCTCGTTGTCCCATTTTGATGAAAAATTCTGTTCTTAAATCCATTGCCCCCAGTAGATACAAGAAAATACAGCGTGATAAAATCATTTTCGGAGCCTCACCGCCAGGTGTATTTGTAGGTAGATTTGGATATCCTAAAGTCAATATTGGACCGATGATTCCTCTCAATGAGGATCTTGTCGAAAAAGTCGTTCTCTTACCTACTGGTGAATCTTTAAAGGATACGAGCGTGCTGGACATTTCAGAGTTTTGGTATGGTAAACCAATGCAAGAAATTGTCACTTATCGGAGTTCCCTTGCTCGTTCTAATTTCAAATTGAATGTTCATTCTCCTTCAACTACCTCCGGATATAAAACTCTCAGCGAAGTAGAAGCAAAACTGTCTTTAAATGAACAGAAATTGTTAGATGCAAGTCAAGAACTCGCTATGTCAAAGATCAGTGTTGATACAGAATCTACCATAACAAAATTGAAACCTCAATTGACCACAGATCCACATTCACCTCCCCTAGGTCCAATTTTTACGCCTGAAAAAATTCGAGTTATAGATAATATTAAAGTTAATCCTCGTGTGGATTATTCCGTCAATGACACCGATTTGAAAGCAACAGATGCTATATTCGAACATTT
The DNA here is from genome assembly GCA_016839865.1 of Promethearchaeota archaeon. Next base: position 1,875 of record JAEOTN010000297.1, read on the forward strand.
ATACAAACCGAATTTAAAGTTACGAGATGAGGACATACATTCACAAAAGCTTGTTTTAGGCACAGAAATGGTTCGTTTACTAAGTAGTGGCTTGTTAGGAACAAAAAAACGAAGAAAACTCGTTCCAACTCGTTGGGCAATTGCAGCAGTTGATGATATTACTAGTAAACATCTTGCAAAAGAAGTTAAACATTATCCTGAAATCAACCAATATTATACGTTCCAAGGTAAGTACTTAGATAATAATTTCGTAATTTTGCTTTTACCAGGTCCTTGGAGTTACGAAATGATGGAATGCTGGGCAGCAAATAGTATTTGGACTCAAACAATTCCTGGTGTGCAGTCTGCCGATAGTTTTCGAATTCCGAAAATAGTACAAGATCATGAAATGGAAACAGGAAGAAAAAAATATGCAAGTAATATCACTGGGGCTTATTATGCCGCACGAAGGGAAATCGTAGAGTTTCTCTATCACAGTCATAAGTGCGCCCGAGCTGTTGTGTTCCGAGAGATTCTTGGAGGGTATATGTTGCCATTAGGTGTTTGGGTCATCCGGGAGACAGTTCGTAATACTCTGAAGGATGGCTTCAGTGCAGACAATATGAAAGTACATGATTCTCTTGAGAGTGCTTTAACTCGAGTGCGAGAGAACTTCACAGTACCTTTAGAATATTGGCTGAAAGCGAGTAAATTTTTAAAAGAAATCAGAAAACAGAGAACTCTGGATGTTTGGATGAAATAAATCCCTAAGTTTTTTTAATACATTTAAGCCATAATCTAGTATGCATATTGGGCTTGCGACATATTCGTTTCGTCATGAGTTAAAAAAAGGCACTTTATCCCTAACGGAAATTTTTCGAGTATTACAGCACTTGGAAATGTATGGAGTAGGCCTTCATCATAGTCATTTCTCTGCTAAAGAACTGCCTTCTATTGTGGAAGAAGCAAAATCATATGAATTAACAGTTTTTGCGTTGGGTCCTCATGGTGATTTAATCGCTTCTCCTGATAAACGAGATAAAATCATAGAAAATTATATTAAATACATCGATCTTGCAGGAGATAATGGAATTCCATTTGTCCGTTCATTTATGATGGGAATTCAGCACTATCAGTTAAGTAAACTATTCAAATCGAAACGAGAGAAAAGTTTCCAAAATGCAATTGATACTATATCTCCTATTGTAAAACGTGCAGAAGAACGGAATGTTTCGCTTTCAATTGAATCCCATTGGGGCTTTTCTTCTGATATTCCATTCATGACTCGAATTCTTGAGCATTTCCCCACTAAAGCCTTGGGTTGGCTCTATGATTTTGGAAACTATCGCTCGGAAAAAGACCGGTGGGCTGCATTAGATGTGATAAAGGAACGTAGATTGAATTACGTCCATGCA
>JAEOTN010000298.1 GCA_016839865.1 Promethearchaeota archaeon
TGCCAGTAACGAGGAAGGCAAGCAACATGCCTGCAACACTGATTAATAAGCCACCAGCAGAAACAAGAAACGCTGTCCACTCTTTTTCTTTCAAATAAACTAGAATTGGCAGGATTACAATTGCTAATCCACTAGGAATATGCGCCAACATCACTATTATAGATGCAATAGGACTTCCAAGTATTTTTGTTATTAATATCACAATTGACATAACCACAATATACCCAGCATACACCAATCCAATCGTCTTTCCATTCTTAGGGAATATAGATTCATAGAATAATGCTGCTGCAAGACCACCTGGGATATATACAGCTAACATGGAGACTATATGAGTCATTAAAATCTCATAATCATTAAGAATCACCAATAGGACACCAGCAGCAAATACCACGAAGAATGCTATTGCTATAAACAGATGGTAGAGTCTTTTATTTTTAATATAATCCAATACTAAGAAAATTGTAAAAATTAGTGCAACGATACCTGTAATCAAGAGAATTACAACTGCTCCTGCAAAGCCAGTTACGGGAGTTACAAAGATTGCCATAAAATCATCTCATTTTTAATTTAGAATTGCGAAAATAGATTTCTATTCTCTTTTTATCTTTCAGTCTGAGTCAATAAAAAACTCCCGATGAGAAATTATAACATTTTGGTGCCTAACACAAATTAGGAATTTTTTATACATAGGAAAAATCCAAAACCTTGCCAGACAAAATATCGCAACCTTTTCACAGTAAATCCCGTCTCTTTAAGACCATTGAGAAAAACTCGCCATTCAAAACTCGCTTCCATTGGATGTGTTAGACCAAAAAATGTTTTCGCAAACAATATACCAAATTTTGACAGTTCAATAACTAACAAGGCTGCTCCAGGTTTCATGACTCTATTGAGTTCTCTTAACGCATCCTTCCATTTAGGAACATGATGAAGTACTTCAAACACGAAAACAGCATCAAATTTCTCATTTGGTGATTTTATATCTAATATATTACCCAAAAATACCTTTGCTGGTATGTTCAGTTTTTTTGCAAGTTCAACCTCTTCTGGAATTATATCAAATGCCCAAAGTTCGGATGGGGCATAAAATCGATGAATAGTCTCCATACCAAAACCAGCCCCACAACCTGCATCAAGGATTACTTTATTTCTCAAATCTATGTTCTCTTGTTTCAGAAACTTGTTTAGAACTGGAAACTCGAAGTATCTTTGCCCAAACCTTTTGATCGGGCTATTTACTAATATGGTGTCCAATCTATCCATTGCAAACGACATGTTTTACTCCTCTTTGATAGTGAATCGTAATGATGGTATAGTTTTTACATTCGTTTTTAATTGTTGGTGTTAATGTTTAGATTTACCACTTTATCGCTCATATAATAGATTTAATAATACGGATGAGAATTATATTGTGAATCATGTCAGAAGCAAATGATGAAATTGATCCTATAGAGAAGAAGTATAAGAGAGCTGCAAAAAATATTTTGAAAGCCGGTATGCTTCCGATGCCGAATAATGACACTTTTATCAAAATTTTGAAGTATTACGATTTCAATGAAGAGGAATTAGATTTTTTAGGATATTTTCGATCTCGTTCATCTATGAATATGGAGCAATTGGTTAAGAAAAGCAAATTGCCTGAAGATGAAATAACTCGAATTGGTGGTCTATTAGCGAAAAAAGGTTTCATTTTCAATCAACCAAGTTCCGCAGGAATAATGGTATTTCGATTATTACCCATTGTGATTATTGGTGCATTCGAATATACATTCATGACGAAATTGCCCGAGAAAGGAACTCCCGAATATAAACGAATTGAAGAACTGGCTATTCTTTATGATGCCTATATGGAACAATTTGCTGATACCATTCAGAGCAGCTATGACGGTGCAGTGGAAGTATTCAAACGTGCCCCACCAACAGATCGAACTTTGCCCTTAACTACGCGTGAAGACGGGGAAACTATTGAGATCGCTATGAACGAAGATATTGGAGAAGCAACGGAAGAAATCTTACCTGCAAAATCCGTAGAGGGAATTATACGAAAATATGAAGATATTGGTGTTGGAAATTGTTTCTGTCGCCAATATCGACATACTTTGGGTGAAGATTGTGCACAGGACGCCCCATTTGAGGTCTGTTTTACTTTTGGAAAATCCGCACGTCATGTTATACAACAAGGATTTGCACGAAAAGTCACTCAAGAAGAAGCACTTAAAATATTACAAGAGACGGAGAATGCAGGTTTAGTACATAAAGCTTTTCACAATGGTAATGATATACGGAAACCAGAGAATTCTATATGCAATTGCTGTTCTGATTGCTGCGATACATTTAATCTGTGGAGGATGGGAGCAACTCCGATAATAAACACAACACATTACCTTTCCGAAGTGATTCCAGAGAAGTGTATTGGATGTGGGATTTGTGGTGAGAAATGTCCCATGGGAGCAATAACTATTGGAGATTTCGCAATAGTGGATGAAAATTTGTGTATAGGATGTGGTGTTTGCGCAAGAGTTTGTCCAGAGAACGCAATTCGATTATTAGAGGGCTTACGGAATGTATTTGTTCCTCCTCCAAAAATCAAACCCTAGTTCTTTTTTTATGGAACTGAATAGAGTTAAGTTCATCAAGTAAAATATAGAATTATGAAAGAAGTCCCATTCCAAGATTCACTAGTAATTCTGCGAGAATATGATTTTAAAACGGACCCCGAAAAATTAGTTGTTTATCTTTTTGATAAAATGAATTCTGAGGATGGTTTAAAAGCGTTACGAGAAGGAGATAAACGATTCCAAGACTCACAATACTTTAGAAAACGATTAGTAGCGGAATTTAAGGGAGAATTGATTGCAACTACCACTGTGGACCAAGGAATAAACATCTATAAAGAACATAGTTTTCGATTATACTCAGTAGTAACAGCACCCCGGTTCCAAGGAACGGGATTAAGTCAAATTTTATTCGAATATGTTAAGGATTATATAAAAAAACATAACGCTACTTTGATCTTGGTAGAAACTTGGGAGGATAATATTCCCGCACGTAAATTCTATGAAAAACTCGGATTTAAAGAATATGGAAGACTTCCAAATGGATTGAAAAACCGAAATGAAGAAGGATTTGTTGACGAAATTATGTATTTTATGAATATTTGAAAGATTTTTTTCTTTATATTTTATTGAATTGGTATTTTATTACATGGTTTTCTATGTCGATTTTGGCGTATTTCCCCTCCTCTAAGGGAGGGATTGACAAACACATCGTTTTACCTACTTTCCAAATACCTTCTTTATTCAAATGACCTGAAATTACTTGCTGGATTACACTTCATTTTTATACCTTTTAATCCAATCCTTTCATGATTAGAAATGACAGAATTTATTGAAACCGATGAAAATGTTCAAAAAATATTGGAAAACGTAGTCGAGGTCGGATTTGAAGGCAAACCAATTCCGAATTGGGAGGATTCCAATTCATTTGAAGACTTAAAAGCTCAATATAACATACCAGGTATTGGAATGGTAGTTATCCAGGATTTTATACCACACTGGTTTCGATTTTTCGGTACCCGAGTCAATGATCCGACTAAAGAGAATTTGAATGTTAATAGAGAGACACTTTTTGAAGCTGCATCCGCCACTAAAACAATTGTTACTGTTTTAGCACTGAATTTAGTCGAAAAAGGAGTATTGGAATTGGATACGGATGTAAATAATCATCTAAAAAGCTGGAAAATTCCTGATAATGAGTTCACAATAAATGAAAAAGTCACTTTACGACGCCTTCTTACTCATACAGCGGGAATTAATCGTCCAGATAGCATGTATAGTCAAGAAGAGAGTAGTTCACCAACGCTTCTTAATGTCTTGAATGGAGAATCACCAGCAACTAATGATGCTGTGAAGGTGGAGTTTGTACCGGGATCAAACTATCAATATTCCAACTTAGCGTTTGATATTATCCAACAACTCATCGAAGAAGCATCTGGTAAATCTATCAATCAAAACGCAGAAGAAATAATATACAAACCATTAGAGATCAACTCAAATAACTGTACTTTGGAATATCCTTTACCACCTCACATGACTGAACGGGCAATAGAACACCACCCTCCAGATGGTAAACCACTGGGAAAAGGATTACATAACTCAGCATATGCACATGGGAATTTGAGTATCAATCCAGTGGATTTTGCGAAATTTGCAATCGAAATAATGCTAGCATACCAAGGTAGGTCTACAAAAATATTATCTCAAGATATGACTCGAGAGATGTTAAAGTCTTATCGATCGTTTGGACCTACTGAGATGATGGGAATCACAGATCAAGCTTTAGGATTTTTCTTAATGAAAAATGATGAGAACACTTTCTTTTTATTACCTGGTTCTAATGCCCCTGGAGCTAACTGTATGTTATTAGGATCACCATTAACAGGACAGGGAGCAGTTATAATGACAAATGGTGCAATGGGAGAGTTATTGAACATGCGTTTAACGTATACATTATCAAAAGCATACAACTGGAATTTTGGAACGTGATAAAGTAATAGAGTAAGTTCTTTTTTTCCTATAATCGATTGATAGTTACAAACGAGGAGTTAAATGCACCCGATTTACCCAAGGATTCAGGATTTTCTGATGTGAAGAAGTTGGCGTTTACGCCATCTTCTGTAAATAATCCGTGATACAATGCAACAGTCCAATTTAATATCTCTTTTGATATCATAACAGTGAATGTTTCTTGAGCAATTTCATTATTTACAGAGACTAAATCACCCTCATTTATTCCTAAATCCTTACAGTCACCCGAAGACATCAGAACCTTATTGAATAATCCACGATCCTCTGAAAGACCTCCTAGTTGGGAATGTAAATAATTTCCTTTGTTTGGGGTAATCAAGAGGAAAGTATTACTTTCTAATAATTGAGATGGGAATGATGTAAAAAGATAATATGGTTTCTGGCATAAAATCTTGCTATTAGAAGTTGGAAATGATAAGTCAGTGAATGGCAGATATTCTGGACTAAACTTAGAATAATATCCTTGATTCTCTAAATCAGATCGAATAGCAATTGGTAATATTTTCAAACAATTTTCAAATATTTCTCTATCTGTTTCGAATTTCATATCACATCCAATTTTTTTCCCGATATCTTGGAAAAACTCATGATTGGAAACACATTCTTTATATGGACAA
>JAEOTN010000299.1 GCA_016839865.1 Promethearchaeota archaeon
TCTATGCGGCATTTGCTTCTACTGATTTCAGAAAGATGGGTGAGATTGTTCGTGCTGATAAGAAACAACGCCAACGCTCATTAAAACGTATTCTAAAACTCCGTGACGAATTAAGTGACGCAAATTTCGATTTTACTATCATCGATACTTCTCCTGGGGTGCAAATGGAGAGTATTGATGGACTCGTCATTAGTGATGCTACTTGCTTAGTCCTCAAAGCTGATGATTTTGATATCTCTGGTACTAAGAGTATGGTTACTCAGCTTTATTCTTTACTTGACAGTATCAATTATGTGGTCTTAAATCGTGTGGTTGCTGAAACCTGCCCCCCTGAAGAAGGTGTTTGGAGTTCCAAGGATCTAGAGCTGGTTAAGAATTTTGAAAGTACGATTAAAGGGGAAATGCGGATGGATGTCCTTACCTCAATTCCTTGTTTCTGTGAGGTTGCACGTGAAGGCTCTAGAAATATCTTTAGCCTGAAAAACCCTGATCACCCCTTTTCGAAGCATATTGACAACCTTGCTTCTGCCCTATTAGAAGGATTCAAATAGAATAGAGGGTTTTTTAGCTCTCTGATGTTTTTTCTCAAGATTTTCAAGAAGGGTGACTATTCTGGATTTCTATAGTATGTTATTCTTCTTATTCAAGCTTGAGCTTCGTCTTAGGGCCGTTTTATATTGCAATACATAGTTCCAAGAACTACCTTCCAATCAATGGTTCCACATAATGAGGAGTTGTGTCCACCTCAACAAGTGTCTTAGTTAACAATTCTTTTATTCAATTAAAGAATGAGCAGTCCTCAGGTTTTTTTTCTCCCCTGTTCTCATGTCAACAATGGGAAATTCATCCTCTACGACTTCAACCATACCTTGCCTATCAGATTTCTAAATGAAGTCCTATAACCATATCAGTATTTTGATATCGTCAGAATATTACTATTTTACCCACATAGTAAGTTTTATTAACGTGATTGCCTAAATAATAAAAAATCCGTCTTTTGAGGGTGGTTTTCGATGCATAAACAGAATATGAAGTATAATTGGATTATTATTGGAGTTCTTCTGCTGAATTTTGTCCCAATATTGGAATTCAATGAAACAATTCTTTTTCAGAAAAATCGTATTTTAAAATCGAATAGAAGTTTTGAGAATACAAATTTATCTATTAATTCTAGGAGTCAACCTTTTATCCCTGACATCCGAGATTTAAGCTCAAGGGAAGAAAAAATTGATGATCCAACTGGAATGACAAGTGGTTACTCCATCAACACAAATTCAAACAGTGTTTTTGAATTAATAAGATCTCGCAGTCAATTTTCCCGTCACTTTTATAACCAAACATCTGGGAAATATCGATATCAATCTGATAATCTAGTTTATAAAACTGGGGTTATTAATGGCACCTCATGGTTAACTTCTAAAGAATATCCCTATAGATTTCTAATCCGTCATACTAATGAAAAAATACTTTACTCTAAGTCTCCTAATGAGGCAAAAACGTATCTAGCAAACATATCCTTGGGGGAAATAGCTTTTGTTGGAGTAGAAAGTTTTTCGGGACTAATGGGTTTTTCTCTAGATCTTGATGGATCGGGGGATGGAGAATATCAATACTGGCCTCGGTTAAGCAATGGTAAGCTCCCAAATATTAGATCATCAATGTATGCTCTCTATCCTCATTTATATATGAAAGTAGCACAGTATTGGCAAGATCAAATTCTAACCGATCGCATGCTAACAAAAGAGCAATTGAAAGACCCTCGTCAAAGCTTAGAATTTTTCTCGTCCGATTCCGAGTATGGAATTTATTATTCATTATTTTCCCTTAATGTATCTGGATCCTTTTGGAATGTTAAGCATGGATTTAAATATAAAACGAGTGATCAACGATTCCATATGATTACAGAACTTGAGTGTTTAAATCACAATTTTGATGATCTTGGATTGACATATGATATAGTAAACATAAATCAAAATTCGGTTAAATATGAACCTGTCAATTTCCGATTGTCAAACTACACAGAATCAATAGTTTTAGATAATAGTGAATGGGAAGCTGACATGTATCTTCCTAGCTATATACCAGAAATCTCACTTATAACCCAAGAAAATCAAGAATTTCAGTTTACATTTTCAGATATGGGCCTGGCAGGATTTTCAATTCCTGAGTTGAGAAGACAGAAAATCGAACTCCCCAATAAGACAAATACTATAGCTTTATGTGCAGGAATGAAGGGATTTGGAACCTATACTGCCGGTACAACCATTTATATCGATCCTGATATTTCCGCCTTCTCTACTGAGAACTATGATCTTTATCGAGAGAATTTAACTCCGAAAACTAGTACTACTTATTCCTATGTCGGAGATAAATCCTATAAAATGTGTTCGAACTTCATAGCCTTTAATACTAGCATTACCCATAATATCTCTTCTATCTCTAATGTTGAATTCCAATTATACAGTGAAGCTTCCAGTTTCGATACTTCTAGTGAGGGAGCGAGTATGTATATCTATAATATTGGTGGAAATGCTGACAGTAATACAGCTAAGGAAGATTCCACTAGCTATTCTCTAGGAACATATGCTTATGAAAGCTTAGTTTATAGTGGAAATATTGGTTCAGGTGGATATAAAACAGCCAATATCGCTAAATTAGGAAATCTTTTAACCTATTGGGCAGAAAATCGCCTAGAAAATGAAACCTGGATCTCTTTTTCTCTCTCTCCTCATGGTCCTGAAATCAACGACTACTACAAGTTCAGTGAGAGTCAGCATTCTGATTCCAATCGTCACCCTAAACTCTCATTCGACTATGATCCAAGAACAATAACAATTAGCGGATATATTTTTGATAACGACACAAGCAGTGCTATTTCAGGAGCAATGGTTGAACTTTTTGACGGGATTACCAAAATTAATGGTTCAACTACTAATGAATCCGGCTATTACTTATTCTCTGTTAATGATTCAAATGATATCCATAATTTGTGGGTTTGGCATCATAGATATGTTAAGAACAATCAAACCGTAACCCCCTCTGCGAATTTAGCAGTAAATTTCTCTATTACTCCAGAGGTTGTTCCAATCCAATCGAAACCGTTTGGATGTAAAAATCCAACTAACTATACAAACAGCAACACAACTGCTTGGACAAATGAAACTGCTGCGTATCATCTCGGATCCAATTATTCAGTCTGTCATACATGGAATAAGAACATTTATTATGATGATTATGGATGGGATGTTCCATCAGGGGTTTCTATTTCAGGTGTGTACATTTACTTACACTGGAAATCAGTTCTTAATGATCGATTGCGTATTTGGTTGTACTGGAATGGAGGAACTAGTCAATCGTATACATTGAACTCTACTTCTGATTGGGAGTTAATTTGTCTAAACTTTTCAGCAATTACCAATTGGAATTCTACAAAAGTAAACGGTCTCAAGGTACGTCTTCTATCACTCCCCGTAGCGAGTGAAGACAAAGTAATTCTTGATTGGGTTGGAACTCTAGTCGAGTATGTAGATATTGAAGCTTTTAGTTGTTATACATACGACCCCCAAGGAATAAAAGGGGGTAATAGATCTATAGACATTTTATTTTCGAATTATGGCACTTTAAATGCGAGTTCATTTTGCTACAAATTAAAACTTGAGAGTTTGAACTATACAGATTATCACACATGGATTAACCACACATATTCAGGGGGTTCGCTGAATGCTGGTTCTTCCGTTTGGCTTAATATATCCATTCCTATGGCTTTTGAAGGTACAAATGACTCTCTTGGTCAATATTGGGACGGTTGGTTTGCTTTGAATCGGGGTGTATATAATATCACGGATATCTTTACCTCTGGTGATAGCTGGGGTTATGTTATTAGTCAACCGTATTTTGGAGAATTCGATGTTTCTCTCCTGAGTATACATCATGTTCTTGTTGCTGCAATTGTGTACGATGATCTAAACACTTCAACAATAGCTGAATCTTTCGATACTATGGAAAGTTTTGACGAGCTAATGGTTTATGAAAATGATTCTTGGGAAGAAACCAGTTTTTCGGATTATTTCGCTACAAATTTCCATATCCACATTATTCGATCAAGTCGAGATACATCTGGATATAATGAAAGTTCATTTGGTTCTTGGGTTGATAATGAGGGTAGAGTGGTATTAGGTTTAAATAAAGACTGGACAGATGATGGTGGGACAGATGAAGATAATCACGGCTTCGATATGCTTGGAATTTTTGTTTATTCTCTTAATTCTAGTGGTACAGTAGGTAAGGCATCTAATAATTGGATTTCGATTCAATTTAGTCATTTAGATAACCCTAGAGTATACCTTCATGAGATTCTCCATACATATATGGAAATGTACCCTTCGGGAAAGAATGATACAGAACACCTTAAGTACAACAATGACTGGATTGAAGAAAACGTTTATCCGTCCCCATATTTTTGGAATGGAGATGAATGGATTTGGAAACCCTTATACAACATTTCAGGCCATCTAGGAGGTTATATCATGGGTGGTGATCCCACTTGGTATCTGCATCCCCTAACTCAATACTATTCCTTGAATAATGTCACAAAATATGATGGTGTATAATATGTATCCATTTAACTTTTCCTATCTTAGTTCCATACATTTTGTAATCCGTACAAGGGAAAACATGAGTTTTATGAAAGTGAGAAGGGTAATTATCATCTTTTTACTAATATTTTTTATTCTTCCAAATCTATCACTGAATATGATCAATGGTGATCAAACATATTTACCTACAACGGAGATTGAACCTGAATACTATACATTAGGATTCAATGTGGGTGAAGAACAGCAATATTTCATTAATAAAGCATATAGAATTTTACTAAATGGATCTATCAGAAATGATATTAATTTTGAGGTAGCTCAATGTATATTACATGAGAATCAGACGGTATTAATTCGTATCACATCCATATCCACTGAAAGTTTCTCCTACGACGCGTTTCTAAAGAATTCTGGTGAAGACGATTGGTATTTCAAGCGATCCTATACCTCCTTCCGAATATTTTATCTCTATCCTAATTCCTTCATCACAACCACCAATTTATCAATCCTAGAAACTCAGCTATACAAATTTCCCAATACAGAGTACGCAGTAGTTGGATCAAATCTAATCTATACCCGTTATTTTAGCACATTTAATTTGACATATGTTTATGATCTGAAAAGTGGGTGGTTAATTGGCAATTTTTTTCGGATGTGGAACGCTACACAAATTATTTCAGAATCAAATCTCACTATTCGTAATTATCACGCCTACTGGAGTCAATCTACCTCTTCAAGCATTTTTCTTTCCATCTCATGGTTGATTTTCGTATTTCCAGTCGTTTTTTTCTATCGAAAGCACCAGAAATGAACGCTTGATTGTTACCGAATTTAGCTGATGGATTTAAATAAAAAGGTACATATTTTCAGAACCTCACCTCTTCGTGTTAATACATCAACAAAATATCTAATTTCAAGAGGTTCTGTTCTTTCACACGTGCTAGATAAACCGTCCATTCGACATTCGGTAAGCTTTGTCTGAATACTTCTTAAGTTCTTCATTATGAGTTACTACTAGGATTGCAGTATCCCGTTTGGTAAAGCTTTTCAGTAACCGCATAACTGATCCCGCATTATCCACATCAAGATTTCCTGTTGGTTCATCTGCGAAGATTATTTTGGGTTTTCCCACTAGTGCTCGTGCGATTCCAATCCGCTGCTGTTCTCCTCCCGACAGTTCATCAGGGTAGTTATCTACCTTATCCCATAATCCAACTTGTTTTAATAGGGAGATTGCGCGTGTTCGAATTTCTTTGCTTTTGATCTTCAACGGATATAATGGACTTTCAATATTTTCTAATGCAGTTAACGTACGGATTAGTTCCCAGTTTTGAAAGATAAAGCCGATATTCTCCTGTCGAAATTGGGATAGTCGTTCTTCCTCCCACCCTGAAATATCTTCGTCACTAAAGATTATTTTTCCTTCTGTGAGTTTATCCAATCCTGATAACACATTTAATAAGGTAGATTTTCCAGATCCAGATGGGCCAGTGACCATGATCATTTTTCCACGAGGTATTTCTAAGTCGACATCATTAACTGCGACGACTACTTCTTTTCTTCCTCGAATATATTCTTTGGTTATATTTTTGGCTTCAATTAACGTATTAGAACTCATTATTTTCTACCTCGTCACTTCTGTCTAAAAATCTCAATAGGCCTTACACCTAGAATCCGTGTGGTTATGAGAATAAACCCTGGGACACTTGAAATTACCACTGCCAAAAATGAGAGTAACGCAGTTGAACTAAATACAATATTGTATACGTATGCACTCGTTCGTGTCAGATAGATAAATGCCTGAATGCTTAATAATCCGAACGTAAATCCGGTTACCGCAACTACAAGTATTTCGCTTAATACAACAGTCCGTACACTCCATTTTGAATATCCCATAGCCTTCAATACTGCCACTTCTCGTCTTCGAAAGCGTGTTATTAAATAGGAATATAATGTACTCACGACAAAGGTTCCAAAGAGTCCAA
>JAEOTN010000300.1 GCA_016839865.1 Promethearchaeota archaeon
AATTTGTATAAGAGAGCAATATGTCTAGACATATGAGAGAGGAGGCAATTAGTAGCAATCCCAGGAAAATATTTGATTTAACCGAGCGGTTGTATTTATTCAGAAAAAAATAGGAAAGAAAAATTCCCTGCACTGTTCCCAGGAATATTAACAGGGTAAATATGTCTATTTTAATTGGTACATCGCTTACAATTTGATCGAGACTCATTATTTATTGCCTCAATTCTAGGGCACTGATAGAATTCAATTTTTATGCAAAAATATATAATAAAACTACATAATTAACTATAATTATTTATTAAAAAATCGTTCCACTCCGTTCTGTCCTATAGGATTAAACGCCAATCCTATGAGGAAATTCGGTAAAATCAAGTTACCCCCCCGTATTATTGATTCCAGAAATGAAATACGGAGGGAACTATGACAAAAACGGAAAATCTTTATCAAAGAAGATATGATCTCGATTGGTTAAGTGTATTAGCTATTCTGCTGCTTTCCTCTCTGATTTTCCATCGAAACATTTGATGGTTACCATACTGGATTGGTCAATTATTTATCCGATTAAAAGCTTTTGAGATTATTTGTAGGAATTCATAAAAAATATCTTGGGCAAGCATTATGGATAGAACATATTCATCATATTATAAATAAGTTGGTATGATTTACATGTAATTATTAATTTAATCTAATGAAATATTAGGAGTTACGATTTTGAATTCAAAATTTATTGTAGTTATTTCATTAGTCGTCTTAGCATTACTTATTGTTCTGGCTATTATTAGTTCCGTGCCGGAAATTGAAGATGATTTATTCGAAAGGTCGAAGAAGGCTTTAATAGAAGAAGGAATTGAATTCGACAATATTAGATTTTCAGGCCAAGAGGCTATTCTTACGGGGATAATCGGTTCTCAGGTAGAAAAGGATCATATTGAAAGAATTGTCTCTGCTGTACTCGGTGTTGTTGGCGTTTCCAATTACCTTATTATCCAGACTACCCTCGCGGTCATCATAAGAGCGAAGGGTGAAACTAGAATAACAAATTCAATGAGTGGTAAATCCAGTAATGCTGAAAGTGGTACTCGTTTAATTGATGGTGATATAATTAATACAGGCATAGGCGGCCGAGTTGAATTAAAGTTTTTAGATGATAACAGTTTGCTCAGAATAAGACCAAATTCTACCTGCACCGTCGCTGCCAAAGAAGAAAAAAATACAGTGGCAAAAAACATTTTTGTAGAGGTCGGTTCAATCTTCTCGAGGATTATCCAGCAAAAAAGTTCTTTTAAGGTGACAACCTCTACATCTGTGGCGGCTGTTAAAGGAACGAGTTTCTGGACTATACAGGAATTTAAGGGACCCACCTCATTTCTGGCAGAAGAAGGTGTTGTCGAGATAAGTAATGATGCCGGGGTGGTTCTTCTGAACGCGGGAGAAATGTGTAATGTCAGTTCAAAAAGTAGCAAGCTTATTGTAGAAAAAATAGATTTGACAAAGACATTTCTTAATATTGTTGGTGACAGTAAAATTTCATTTGATCAAAGTGGTTCTAGTCTGGATCAACAGCATTATAACTTTTTAAACAGAGTAAAAGAGTTTATGGATAAATATCCTATCGCACTACTTGAGATTAACGGTTATACTGACGCAATAGGAAAATCCAATGCTAACTTAATACTGAGCGAAAAAAGGGCAAACGCAGTCAAGGAATATTTAATCAAATCAGGAGTTGATCCTGAAAGCCTATATGCAAATGGCTTTGGGGAAAAGAATCCTATTGCTAGTAATTACACTAAAGCGGGCCGCAGAAAAAATCGAAGGGTGGAATTTAAAATAAAGGAGAATAAATAATTATGCTCTATTTATTAGGTAAAATTTTAATCTGGCTTTTATTGGCGGCCGTGTTGGGTTTTACTATCGGATGGTATTTGAGCAAGTTTTTCATGAATAAAAAGACGACAAATATTCCGATGAATGATTCTAAAAATATGGATTATCATTCTACGCTTCAGGATGAAAATGAAAAACTAAAATCAGAGTTGGATAGGTGTCTGGAAACAGCGAAAAATTTACAAAAGAGACTGAATTCATCCGCTGCAATGGAAAAGGATAATCTGCAGCATATCCGTGGTATAGGCAAAATACTGGAATTAAGATTAAATCAATTAGGTATTTATTCCTTCCGGCAAATTTCCAACTGGGATAATACCGACATACAGAAAATATCAAAAGATATTGGTCCTTTTCGTGATCGAATTGTAAGAGATAAGTGGATCGTTCAAGCTAAAGAACTGAACAATTTGAAAAATGTCCGGTAGATTAGGATATAAAAAAATGAATTTATAACATTTATATTTACAATTTAATTACAACCAAATCTAAGTGTGGTGGTTCTTATTTTCCTTAAAATTTCCGTATGAGTGATACCGTTGGCTGATTCTCAATAAAGCGGTATTAATGTTTGTTAAAAATAATCACATAGAGCGGGGTTAGAATGATGAAGAAGACAAGAGCAAGTCTTTATTATTTAGCTAGTTATCTGCTATTTGGTGGACTTGGATTTCTTATTATGCCTAAACTGATGTTACAATTATTCATGTCAAATGGAGATTACAGCGACGTTATGGTACGTCTTATTGGACTAATGCTACTGTCATTGGGAATATTTATAATTCAGTTGATTAGGTATCAAATCGAACAGCTTTACACAACCACATTATTTATTCGCTCAATTATTATTGCTTTGTTAATTGCTTTCTATTTTATATACAAAGATCCTCTCTTGCTTGTTTTATTCGTCATAGTTGGCTTTGGTTTTATATTGACAATTACCAGCTACTTGTTAGACAGAAAGAAAAGAATATAAAAATAATAATAATGTCAAAGTAATGTAGGAGACAGCGAGTACTCGTATCAACTATTTATCTAATTGTTGCAGACGTTGTCTCGTGCATGAACTTCGCTGGTGAGAGACGAGCGCATCCAATACGCCTACAGAGAAAACTAGCGGTACCCGCATCGCTCAACTTAATTCACGACAGCCCATCTAGTTAAAACTTTTGGTACTCTTGATGGTAAAAGACTTCATCGAGTGGAATGTACACCCGATCAATGATTTTCTGAATTTAAATGCTTACCATGATGTCAATTTGAATTGATATCCGCCAGTGTACTGATCGCATATTTACAAACAAGAAAACTATCCTTTGGAAATAGTTAGGATTTGATGTTCTGGTTAAGATGGAAAATGTTCTCCGGGTCATACTTTTTCTTGATCTGTACTAGGCGATCATAGTTTGAACCATACGCTGCTGCGACGCGGTCGCCTTCTTCTTCGGTCATGAAGTTCACATAGGCACCAGCAGAGGCATAAGGAGCAGATGCCTTAAAAAAATCACGTGCCCAGGCAATGCAAGAATCATCATCGGTGGCCTCTTCCCACCGCCCGTGTACATTCAGCACAAACTTCACATCCCTATTCCCATATGCCATGGCATCTGCCGCAACACGGTTGGGATTTCCTGAGACGAGTGCTATGAAGATCTCACATTGCGGAGAAGGTAGTTTGCCTGTAAACTCGATCATCGAATCTAACGCGCCATCATTAAGAGATGTGAAATTATGGGATTTCCAATAATTTCTCGCACCTGGTGTAAGTAGTGGGTCAAAGACTTGCTGCCAGTCAACGTATGGCTGAGCACCGATGTGCATTCCATAAGGATCACCAAAACTGCGTAAGGGTTCGATGAGTTTTTCCCCCTCAGCCACATCACCAGCATAAAAGACAGCTAATGCTACAATTTCCTTGCCATGGACGGCCTCTGGAAGGAAAGGTAACGGAGGGGCCTGACGAAGCATAACCCACACATTTAGTTCTTCTGGTATAGATTTTACATATTCACGATATTTTATCATCACTTGCTTTGCCTGCTCTAGCGGGAAAACAATGAGTCCAGCCAATATTTCCGGCCCGACCGGATAGAGTTCATATTCAAACTGGATGACTATTCCGAAGTTACCACCACCACCTCGAATCGCCCAAAACAGATCTGTGTTTTCGTTTTCGCTCACTTTCAACTTATTTCCATTCGCCGTGATCACATCTGCAGAGACGAGATTATCGATGGTCATACCGTACTTACGAGTAAGCCAACCAAAACCACCACCCAGCGTTAAACCAGCAATACCAGTTGTTGAATTTATCCCCACTGGCGTGGC
>JAEOTN010000051.1 GCA_016839865.1 Promethearchaeota archaeon
TATTTTTGTTTTATGGGGACGAAGGAGTGCCAAGTGGTGTAGGATGGTGTGCCCCAAATCCATTTGATCTTGGAGATAATGGTAAAGCAAAAAGTTTTATCCTATTTGGGGTAGCCATTGAAAAGAAATATCAGAAGTTAGGAATCGGCACAGAAGGATTTCTTAAATGGATAAATCACGCTACCTCATCAGGTGCTACTCATGGTGAAGGTTTTACTACTGAGGAGAATAAGCCCTCAAATCGACTTTTTAAAATTGTTGGCGGAAAACATACACGAACACATATGCTAATGACAAAAAAACTTTGAAGGAAATGAGAATGAATCAGCCGAATTGGTCAGAACATTATAAAGAACAAATTCAACGTAATATAGGTATCATCAGTCTTGAAGAGCAAGAAAAGATACGTACTACCCATGTTGCGATTTTAGGTGTTGGAGGAATGGGTAGTCGGATTGCAGAGATATTAGTGCGTTCTGGTTGTGAAAGAATAACTATTGTGGATCGAGACACTTATTCCATCACAAATCTAAGCACCCAACCAATTACAAAAGACGATATGGGGGAATTTAAAGTAGATATATTAAGTGAGAAATTTAAAAATATCAACCCTCAATTATCGATTCGCACATTTCACAAGATAACTCCTGACAACATTTCTACAATTCTAGAAGGAGTTCAATTTGCAACCCTTTCATTAGATGGCCCCTTAGGATCAATTTTAGTAACACGTGAATGTAGGAAGAAGAAAGTCCCAATAGTTGAAGCTTGGTCATTGCCCTATATGTTTGCATGGTGGTTTACTGAAAATAGTGTAGATTATGAAACTTGTTATAAATTAAACACAAAAAATCTAACGTATTCCAAAATCGAATCAATGCCTGATTTTAGGCAACAGTTTCGGGCTAAAGTATTTAGTTTATTCAAAACCTTCCCACAATTTGAAAAATATTACTCCCATGATGCAGATTCAATAGAAAAAATGAGAACGGGAGAATATAGGTCTTTTGCACCTTTTGTATTTATTACAGCGGGATACATAGCTTTTGAAATAATATTTGCAGGAATTCTCAAAAGAATACCTATGGTGCTAGCACCCGAGATTAATGCTTTTGATACAATGACTTTCAAACCAACGAAATTTCGTGTTTTTAACTAGATTTTTTTCCTCGATTCTTCTATCATTGGAATCTATTTTGGAAATATTACATGCAAAAAACAATTTAAGAATAACTTCAAAATTTTATTTGAGACCTTATGTAAATGAGGTCCTTAGATATTGTGGTTATGGTGGCAAAAGAGAATTCAAACTTAGTAGGAATGTTCAAGACAGTTGTTGACAACATACCCATCCCAGTACTAATCTTAAAATTAAAACATGGGGGTGGCAATACAGCTGAAATTTTGTACTTTAATTCTACTTTTGGAGAATTTTCCAAACACTTCATGTTATTTCCGAAGAATGTTTCTAAAATTGGAGATTCATATGAACTATTCAGAATAACTCCTGGAAATAAAATGAGAAAAATGTCGACAGTATTAAATGGATTTAATCAAGTTTTTCAAGAAGAAATCGGGTATTCTCATCCCATGAATCTTAACCTCATCAAACAACCGGTTAATGGGAAAGAAATGGATATAAAGTCTTTAGAAAACATTGACAATCAAACCCCATATCAACTTACTTTGATTAAATTAGCTGAGGATGTTCTGGGAATAATCTATGAAGATATTTTAGAACATACAGGGAATGGCTTTACATTAAATATTGCAAATTTATTGAATCTGGCTACAAGCACTCATGGTGCATTCATGCTAAATAAAAACAAAATAACCTATGCAAATGTAAGATTTATTGAAATGCTTGGATTCAATAAACCTAGCGATTTAGTAGAACATAAAGTTGAAGAATTTATTTCTGAAGAAGATATTTCAGAGATTGAGGAAAAATTAGAGCATTTAAGTGAATCTGAAACTATAGAAACCGTTATACGATTTACTCGAAATGATGGATCTATCATTTGGCTACGATTAAACATAGGTGTGTTTAATCTTGGTAAAGACATGGTAAACTCAATAGTATGTAATGCGGTCGATATTACGGAGCAAAAGAAAACAGAATTAGCATTATTCCAGACTCATCGTATGGCATCAATAGGAGAGCTGTCTTCTGGAGTAGCTCATGAAATTAATAATCCTTTGTTTGGTATAATGAATTATGCTGGATTGATTAAAGATGCAATAGATGAAGGAGAAACGATAACAAAGGATTCTGATGAATATGAATTCATCACCGGCATCATAGACGAATCAGAAAGAATTGCAAATATCACCAATAATTTATCAGAATTTTCGCGAAATGTAGATGATCGGGAGTTCATTGAAACCGATATAGCAGAACTTATTGATAAAGTGGGAAATCTCTTGGGTCATCAACTGAAACGGGCTCATGTTACTATAGAAAAAACCATCTCAGATAAATTTCCTAACAATATTCTCTTACAAAAACACCGGATCAGGACTGCGCTGTTTAATATTGTTCTTAACTCTTCACAAGCAGTCAAAGATGTAAAAGACCGAGACCATCAAATCAAAGTTTCACTTAATCTAAAAGGTAAAAACGGCTCTTCAGAAGCGATTATAAAAATTTGGGATAATGGTAGAGGAATTGAGGACGATAAATTGGTGAAAGTTTTTGATCCTTTCTACACATCCAATAGGTCCCAAAAAACAGGTTTAGGATTACATACAGTTTACCAGATCATCAAAGATCATAAAGGAGATATCCAAATTAATAGTAAATTTGGAGAATGGACAGAGGTCACAATTCATCTTCCCGTAAAATTACCGAATAAGTAATCTTCTGATAAAAGCTGGAATATGTAAGAGTTAGATTGGATCATCCTTATTTTTAATTCATGAATTTACTAAAGAGTTTCATAGTTATCGGGAGTAAAATTATTAGAGCTGATTCTCTTAA
>JAEOTN010000301.1 GCA_016839865.1 Promethearchaeota archaeon
ATCAGGTCCATTCATGGGACCGGGACTAAATAATGCTGCAGTTTTTGCGGTATAATTTGCAATACCACCAACAAAGGATCCATTCAGCCAAATTGCTGCTTTATGACGAATATTCAAACGTAGAAGCAATTTTTTATATGATTTTGGAGTAAATTCGCACTTATATAAGATATGTCCCCCCGTATAACCCAAGGATAGGGGTTGATGTGTTTCCAACTGTATAGGTCTCCAAATTTCAGGATCATCTTCTTTTCCCCAATCAGTCTTTTTCATCTTCCACGCATCAAGTGAAGTTATACTCACTTGTGGTTCTTCATTAAATTGGGACGTGTGAACTCCTGGTATATTGTAAAGGGTTGTTGCCTGGAATAAGGGGATTGATTCTTTTTGAGCCAGAATAACATTCTCCTCATTTGACCGATTTTCAATTTCTAGTTTACCATTATCATGGAAGAAAGATGCATAAGGTCCCCAAATTGCACGAAAATCCTCTTTAGAAAGATTACTGTTAAAATTAAGTGCATGTTCTTCATCCAAGCAAACTATATGGAGTTTTTTTCCATTTGGTGAGATAATTGTATCGTAACCTCGATTCACAAACCAAAACCGTGTGAAAGAATCTGCTTCAATTTGATTTATATATTTAGATTGATATCCTGTTCCTTCTAGGATAATCTCCCCTCCATTTTGGTACACAACGAGAAGTTGTCCATCATAGTATTTGCTTTTCACGATAATAGGTAATGAGCAGAACTTGATTGTGAAATCATCGTTTAGATTATGGTTTCCGATTGCAATGAATCCATCCTTATAATTCAGATGTTGTTTTTGTAGTTTTGGAACTACTGTTCCATCTTTTAGCTCGATAGTGAAATCTTGTCTATGTTCGTTGAAGTTCCGGAAGAAATAGAAATCTGTTCCATCTACAGAGCGTCGCTGTTTGTATAATATATCTTTCTGAGAACAATTGATATCAATTTTATCAATTGAGTCAGTAGCACTTATTGAATCATTAAAACTACGTGCAAATAATGCAAACAATCGTAAATGACGTAACCTATCGGAATGATATCCATATTCTCTAATACAAGCGGAATAGTCATAGCTCGTGTATACTTCTGGATTCGCTATACTTCCATAATTTGTTCCACCATAGAACATATACAATATCTTCGTTGTTACTCCTTGAGCGAGAAAGCTTTGACACAGTATTTTCTGATAGGTTGAACCATAGAAGTCGTATAATTCATCGTAGCCATAGGGGATAGACCAGTGATTATACCAACCTCCCTGAAGCTCAGGAATAAAAAGTGGTCCTTCAGATGCGGGAGGATCCATGGATCGTATTTTTTTTTCCGAGGAATCGATTCCTTTGGCGAATATTTTAGGTGACCAAGGTTTTAATGGCAAGGATTTTGGATGTTTTTCAGCATGAATCACGTATTTATCGTAACCGTAAAGATCAACTAACCCATTCCAAGAGCCTAATTCAATCCAGTCATTGTGATAGATTGGGACTTCTATACCGAATTCAATAGCGTATTTCATTAGTTCTTCCATATATCGTGGTTGTCCTTTTAATCCACCATAAAACTTCTCGGGGTATTCATTTTCAATTTGAAATCCAATCACACAGCCATTGGGATTGTCGTCAGTTAATTGATGATTTTTCATTTCCGCAATGAAGTGTTGATACCAATTTTTACAGTGTAACATGTATTGCTCATCATATTCCTGACGAGCTGTTCCTTTCATGTGACGAACATTGAGGTTTTGTTTTTGAATTAACCAAGTTGGAAAACCTCCAGCGTTAGTTTCTGCACAAATATACGGTCCGGCAGCAACGAAGACATACAGCCCTAAATCCTCACAAAGCTTCAGTATGTAATCAACATCCCGATTACCGTCGAAAATATATACGTTTTCTGCAGGCTGATGGAACCCCCAGTGGAAATATATTCGAACGCTATTTAATCCCGCAGCTTTATAGGATTTTAGGATATATTCCCATCTTTCTCTGTCAGGTACTCGCCAGTAGTGGAATTCTCCACCGATTAAATACACTCGTTCACCATTAATCTTCAAGGAATATTTGTCCCATTCTATCGCCATGCTTGTGTGATACCCCATATAAAACAACGAAAAATTCCATATGAATCTTAGGAAAGCAAATAAAATAGGATGAAAATATGAATTCTATAAAATAGAGAAAATAAAGTGCAAAAGTGGAAGATAATTATTCGATTTTAGTATAATTGGTTATACTTGCAGTCTTTACCCACTCATCTACAATTTCTAAAAATCGTTCTTTTTCTCTTTTAGTGAACCCAATACCTGGTTCTTTTTTGCTGTATATATTAGCCCATTTTCCCATTTCAAACATAAATTCGGTATGAAGTGTGATTTTCCGAATATTATCCCTAGCGATTTCTATACTCTTGCCAATGTCTAATATTGAAAAGTCATCTAATACCATTTTATAAATAACTTCAAGAATATTCACAATGTCTTTGGTTGGAATTTCAGGAATTTCTCGGTTTGGAACTTTTTTATGGGAGAATTCACGCAGTTCAAATTGATCTGATTGAGATTTTCCACCCATTTGATAATCTCCGACATCTATATTTGCAAATTCAGGTCCTTCGTATGGTTTATCTGATATTCCTTCGATCTCTGAAATCGCAGGTCTACTTGTTGGGAAAGGATTTTCAATTGTAGGGATTACTTCGGGCCATGGAGTGATGGTTTCATTCTCAGATGCAGTAAATAATACTGAAGCTTTTAGGCGTTGAGATGGTTTCTCAGGTGGTTTTCGAGGATTAGGAAAGTTTGATTCTAAAGCAAAAGAAGCATTTTCCAATAGAGTATTTAATTGAATGGGATTAAATGCAAGCGTGGAGTACGTTTTCTTAAGTTTTTGAACTAGTTTTGCTATCATACCCATTTCGTCCATGGTGAATACTTCATGTAGCAATCTTTCAGCCCCATAGTCTATTCGTTGGATCCCCGGAGTGGGTTTCATATATTCTATCATAGTTTCAGGATTCAGACGAACACTCAGCAGAATTTGATCATACTCAAATAAAGTACCGCAAAGCAGGGAGTGGATGGGGAATATCTCATCAGATTGTAGCTTATTCATCATTTCCATAATCACTTCTTTGTATGGAATGAAAACTTGCCTCATTAAAGTTCCGTCTATGAATGTACGTTGAGTAGCTGATTTATCTGCTAGATTTATCGGAACTTTGAAAATAAAATCATTAGCCACGACGTCGTATATGTTCTGAAATGCCGTAGATTTTGCAGTCACTAATTTGTCGTAGACGAAATCGGATAGAACTAATCCTGAAATTAACCTATTATCGAGTATGTACTGACCGCCTTCAGTAAGCTCAAATTTCGTATAATAATATCCCACTCCAAACAAGAAATGAACTGTATTGTCCCCAATTTTTTTTGTAGCCTCAATTGTCCCGAAGAAGATTACAGGATCTGAGAGGATGTTAGAAACTACCTGCGAATCATCAATATATTTACCAAGAGTGGGATAATCAAGTAGTTTCTGCCATGAAGGGATTAAAATAAATACATTATTTCCCAAAATGTCGCCCATAGATCATAACAGTCTTGAAACCATAAAAAACGATCTATCTGACGAGATACACTAGTATATATTTTGATTTCACTTAAGACAAGAAGCACAATGAGAGTATTCTTTTTTGATATATCTGGATGATACGTATTGCGTAGTGTATTGGAAATATCCCAATTTGGGCTTATAACCATGCAAATTCTAGCGACAAATTGTGAAAACATGTTTAGGAGAGGATCGGAATTCATATTACAACAAGTAAAGAACGATTTTGAAAACACGATTTCCGAAAAATGAAGTCTTCAAAAAAAGACTGCACAACTAAAACCCATCGAATAAATGAACAGACATGACAAAATCCTATCAAGATTTTTACACGAGAGTCAATTTTAATTTTAATTCCATCCCACTCTATCTATCAGCGAGTGAAATCGAAGATCTTGAACAGCTTTTTATCAGCGATCTGATTATTGAATTTGTATTTTTCGAGGACCCTTCAAAAACAATTCGACGTAGTACTTTGGAGAGCTACATTATCCGAAAGGTAGATGTTATTGATTTTATTGACAGAATCATTGACGTCGTTCAGGACCTTTACAAATTGAAAATCGGTGAATCACTGAAAAAAATCGACTTATTTAATCAGATTGGATTCAAAAGAGAATCGATTTGGACTTTTTCAAAATTAGATGATGATTTTTTGGATATCGCAATTAAGTTCGAAGATTTTGAACCTCTCGCGATTCGAACAAAATTCTCACGC
>JAEOTN010000302.1 GCA_016839865.1 Promethearchaeota archaeon
TACGCATAACAAGAAATCCACATGAAAATCCGAAAAACGCAGAAAGGACAAAAAAATCCTTGAAAAGTGTACGAATTGTCTTATGGATCTTTGTTATCTTACTGGGTATTGCAGGGATAACTCATCCAATCGTTTTTTTGTTGTAACCTATCCTGAACCTTTCTTTGCGATATTAGGAGGTATTGAACTAATTGTGACGTTTATGTTGATTTTACTCAACAGAGGAATCAAGAGAAAAATGGAAAGTCAACCTCAATAGATTATTTCTTTTTTTTTCTTTTTACTTTGAAATTATCTGTTATCTAGTTATCTGTTATCTGTTTTCTTTTTTCTTCCAGATTATAGTAAATATATTTTAGATAAAGATAATATAATCTGTACCCATTCTGCATCCGTTGAAGAATTAGTTTAAAATTCTCATCATCAGAATTTTCCCTATATTTTTGTATGGTTGAAATCATTGCTTGAACTTGGATTTTTGCAGCATGATATTTACGGAAGGAGGAAGCTAGGATTCGATTATTTGTAATATAATATTTCTTCTTTTTGTTATCATCGAATACTTTTTCAGTTATAGCCTCTCCTTGAATCAAGCGTTTTAGAACTTGCTGTATAATAGTAGTTTTATATTGTGTAGCATTTTGAATATCTTTTTTTGATAGATACTGCTCTTCGATTACAAGTTCAAGTGCGATCCTGCCCAACGCTACCATTTTTTGCATAGGCATCACATCACCAGTTGTCACTAAAATAAGAGTGAAAAATTCTTCTTTAAGTGGAAGATAAGTGTTGGTATACAAATGGGAGTCCATCGATTTATGCAAATCTCGATTAGATGAGGATGTATCGATATTATTTGTATCAATAGGGATAGATAAATCGGGAATTTTCATCTGTTCTAAGATTTCCATGCCGAATTTCTCATATAATTCATGGAATTTTTTGCTGTGTTCTTCATAATTTTCAATATTTCTTGTTATATATGCCAAATATTCTTCTAATAGGTTATGAAGATGGACAAATCGCTCATGGGAAGTCTTATGAGCTCTAATTTTTTTCAACAACTCATTAAAAAATTGTTTTCGAGTAGAGAATTTGTTCGCTAGGCTCTCATATAATGCAATCATTAACATTTCAGGATCAACACTGAGTTTATATAACTTTGTCCGTATTCCCTCTAACTTAACTTTCTCAATCGGATAAAATCGCATTAAATCTGTAATAGATGCAGATATTTTGCCTAAAGAGAATCTTGTTAGTTGTTTAATGCGAGCTTGAGATGCACCAGCGGGTTCTAATAATAAACAGCATAGAACTGAGTAAAATGTTGGATTAATTGCGAATTTTTTATTCAATTCTGCCATTTCATGAATGAATTCAATTTTTTGCTTGTCGATCTCCATATTCTCCATTTCTAATATAATATATATGATTTGGACTATTAAATCTTATTACTTTTTATGAAATTTCATATTTTGTGATAAGATTTATATGGACAAGATCACTCATATTATATGAAATTTCATATTTTATGATATGGAAAGTGAAAAAAAATGAGTATAATTTTAATTTTCACGAAAGTTAAAATCGTAGTAGGTGATCAAAATTAGCATAATTGAAACCAAAAATTTAACTAAATTTTACGGAAAACATCGAGGCATAGAAAATCTTACCTTGGAAGTTCAAGAAGGAGAAATTTTCGGCTTTTTAGGTCCTAATGGTTCTGGAAAAACAACTACCATTCGTACTTTACTGGGTTTGCTTAATAAAACCTCGGGAGAATCTTCCGTATTTGGATTGGACACGAGTGTAGTCAAAGATTCAATAGAAATCCGAAAGCGTATAGCTTATCTTCCGGGAGAGTTAGGATTATACACAAATATGACGTCTCGTCAAAATTTAAAGTTCCTATTATCCCTATATGATGTTGAAGTTGATTGGAAAATTGTAGAAAATTTGGCGGAGAGACTCGAATTAGATTTAACCAAAAAAGTCCGTGAACTATCGAAAGGGAATAAACAAAAAATCGGGGATATTTTAGTTCTTGCTCCAGATGTGGATTTATATATTTTAGATGAACCCACATCAGGTTTAGACCCATTAATGCAAGGTGAATTTTACAAAATCTTAAAGGAACGTAAAACGCAGACGGGAGGGACAGTATTTCTATCATCGCACTTATTACCTGAAGTAGAGAAAGTAGCAGATAGAGTTGGGATTATAAGAGAAGGAACGCTTGTTGAAGTTTCTTCAATCGCAGATCTGAAGAAAATTTCGCTGAAAAGCGTAGAGATCTATGCGACATCTGAAGAAAGCGCTAATCTGATTGCAAATGCTTTTCCCGAACATTTAGTCCAGAATTTATCAAGGGATAATTCTCATTTAACGTTTTTAAGCCCTACAAGTGAATTATCCGAAATACTAAATCAATTAAACGAACACAAATCCAGAATCCAAGATTTAGAAATAACAAGTCCTGCTTTAGAAGATATTTTTATGCAATATTACGAATCAGAGGAGGAGAGGAAATAAAATGGAACTATTTGATGCTCTAAAATTTGAAATTAAAAAAACGTGGCGTGCTATGTTAATATTTGGAGGGGTTATTGGAGGTTTATTTCTACTGCTAGTTGCTATCTTCGATCCAGCCATTTTTGAATCGTATAATGAAATTATCGCATCTTTTCCTCCGGAGTTACTGGGATTCTTGGGAGGTCAAGTTGATTTGGGAACATTTGAAGGATTTTTCAACATGTATGTCTTCGAATTTGCTTGGATGTGGTATGGATTGTATTTAATCCTAAAAGTGGCCTCAGATATCCCTACAGAGATGGATGAAAAGACCATAGATCTAGTATTATCAAAACCTATTAGACGATGGGAATATGTACTGAGTAAGCAGATTCAACACATCATTACAATAATTGTTGTAGTTTTATTCTCAGCACTTTTATGTGTTGCAGCGATTGCCTTTAATCCCCATATAGTATTTGCAGATTTCAATTTTGGAGGTATGGCATTAAGTTTTGCCTGGCTGATACTATTATTGTGGGCTATTGAAAGCGCAGTTCTCTTGATTTCAACGATATTTAGAAGACGTATTGCTACAGCAATTGGATTTGCGTTGATAATGCTCTTGTATTTCATCCCAGCGTTCAGTGGAAGCATTCCTATTGACAATATTGAGTATATCAGTATTTTCCACTATTTCAATTCTCGAGTTATTATGATTGACGGCTTGTATACAAACGTTGTGCGAGATATGTTAATCTTAACCGGTTGGTCTGTTGTTATGAGTGCTGGTGCAATAATCTATTTCTCAAAGCGAGATCTTCCCGTCTAACTACATTATTTTTTATTCTCATTTTTGTAGATTAATTATTTAGGCTTTTACTCTCTCTTTTTCGTATGGGTATGTCATTTGGATTTGCAAAAACAAAAAAGAAAAA
>JAEOTN010000303.1 GCA_016839865.1 Promethearchaeota archaeon
GAGCAGCGAATCCAGTCCCGACAAATGCGATTTTTACGACTTCCATATTCTTCAATCTGTTTTTTTGAATGATAGAATGCTACTTTTAACATATTGCATAGTCCATTTAGCCAAAATTAGCCTAATTAAAGTTAAATTATAAAATTAAATTAAGTTATTTATCGAACAACAATTTGATTTTTTCGACTAATCCAAAACGATTAAAATGGTCCAATTCAGCGAACAACCTCCAAATACCGGTGAAGAAGAGAAGATAGTAATAATTGATATTGGAGAAGCATACACTAAGGTGGGACTTGCAGGAGATGAACAGCCAATAGTTTTTCCAACGATGACCGGCAAGGAGAAATATAAATCGGTCATGGCTGATGTAGAATCTAAAGGAGAATATGTTGGTGAAGATTGCATGCGTATGCGTGGGGTTCTTAAAATCACATATCCAATAAATCGTGGAGCAGTAATGGATTGGGATAGTTTTTATTCAGTTTTAACACATATCTTTTACAATGTTTTGCGTGTAGATCCATCAAAAGTGAACATAATTTATGCAGAAAACCCATTAACTCCTCTGGAGAATAGAAAATATATCACTCGATTATTTTTCGAGACATATCGTGCTAAAAGTGTCTATATTGCTAATTCTCCTGTTATGGCATTATTTAGTGCAGGATTAACAACTGGAATCTCTCTTGAAAGTGGAGAAGGATTAACATGGGTTGTTCCTGTTATTGATGGTCGTGTGATATCACACGCAGTTCAAAGATTGACATTATCAGGCAAAGATGTTTCTGAGTATCTTCGCACATTGTTGCTAGGATATGGAGTTAATATCACTTCATCAGCTCAACGAGATATTCTACGAGAAATCAAAGAACAAAATTGTTTCATTGCATTAAATCCCTCTGAAGTAGCTAAAAACAACACAGATGTTACGACGTATATCCTACCAGATGGAGAATCTGCGAAAATTCCAATGAATGTTCGAGTAAATGCACCAGAAATTCTTTTCCACCCAGAATTACTAGGGTATAATGTCGCAAGCGTCGCCCAAGCTATTATAAATGCTATAATGAAGGTTGATCGGCAATATTGGCGTGTATTGTTAAAAAATATTGTATTAACCGGTGGTAATACGATGTTTCAAGGATTTAATTTTCGATTAGAGGAGGAATTAAAAAAATTAATACCTCAATTAGGACCATTGCCAGATCCTGCTATCCCAGTTACTACATTAGAAAAACCACAGATGGTAAATGCAGCAACTCTCAATAAAGCAATAGATACATGCCCTAAATGTGGAGAACGTGTAAATCTAGCCATTACTCAATCATGTCCTAAATGTAATCATAAATTTGGAGCAACTTCCATTAATATTCCATCAAATCTTGAATATCCAAGTAAATGTCCATCATGTAGAAAAAGACTGACTGAGAAAAATCCTTTCTGTCCATTTTGTGGAGCAAAAGTTGATCCTGTCCCTATTAAAAAACCCAGTAATTTAGGTCCTGTTGAACTACCCCCCCAAATCAACGAACTAGAAAAAATGAAGGCAACAGAATTTGAGGATGATACATTTACCACGACAGGTGGAGAGATTATAAAAATCGTGCTTCCAACGAATCGAAATACTGCAATATTTAATGGCGCTTCAGTGTTAGGTTCGATTCCGAGTGCAAAAAAGCTGTTTGTAACATATGAACAATATCTCCAAGATCCCAATACTATTGCTTTAGATTTTTCACAGCTTCTCTAATATACAAGACATGTATAACAAACTTTTAATTATTCATTCTACAGTTTTTATTATTCCATCTACGGGATCAACGTAGCGGTTCCTCAAACGAGCGATTAATATGATAAAAAAGCGATATCTATTCACAATAATACCATTAGTTTTTCTCATAGGATTAGTTGTATTTCCAGCATTTGGATTATGTAAAACCCGCAAACAGTACACAGTGGATTTCATAATGAGTACTGAAGACGATGTGTGGAAATCATTTAGTGAATATGATCGGTTTACAGATTCTGATAACGAGATTGAAACTTTAGAAACAACCCGTGCAGGTATAGGTGGTCTATACTTAATGGATGAGGTCGACCAAGTGGATTCGGAGATGGTTAAGGTTTGGATACGAGATCGTACTTCCTGGGCAATAGATCTTAATGATAATCTGGAAAATGCATCATTCGGGATTGAGGGGTTGTATTATCTGGATTTAATCGATTATTACGGTCGTAAAAACGATTTCATTCAGTTCTCAATGAACTTTTCTGAAATATATGGATCATCTATTGGCTATGCTTTAACTTTAGAAACAAATGCTTCAGTAGCAGGAACCTATCATGTAGTAAAGAGCATCTATCATCTAAATGCAATGGATGATATAGATGTTTCAAATATTACCGAATTCGTAGAGAACTTGTTAAACACAGATGGAGGATTTAAATACTCACCATCAGCAACGGAATCCTCTTTAAGCGCAACCTATTATGCTATTCAAACACTCAATTATTTAGATGCATTAACTGATTTTCAAAATAAATCTCTAGTCAAAACTTATGTAGATAATTTCTATGTTGACGATACAACTCTAACTGCCCATTATGGAGGTTTTTCGCATTTAATTGAATCAGAAACCCCTTTTACAACGGTAATTGCCACATTTGAGGCTGTATCTACCCTCTATTCAATGGGATTTACATCCCCTGATCAAGAAGCTACAAAGAATTGGATTTTAAACACTCAGAATATAGAAGATGGAGGATTTGCAGAGAATTTATTGTCTGGAAACCAACAAAGATCCTCAACTATTACAACTTACTATGCTTTAAATGCTCTGAATCTTATTGATCCAGGCTTAATTGTGCTTTCAGAGGAATTTGGAGATTATAAACTACGTTGGTGGATCGTTTTAATTGTTGTTCTTGTGGTTATAGGTGCAGGAATTACCGGATATATTTTATACGAAAGACGTATCAAATTATAGTCCTTTTTTTTAAACACCGAGTTTTCTATTCAATATGGGACTAATTCTAGATGGTAAGCTTACTTCAAACAAGATAAAAAATGAATTAACTCAAAAAATTTTAGAATCAACAAAATCCTATGGAAGGAAACCCGGATTAGCGACAATTCTTGTCGGATTAGATCCAGCAAGTGAAATGTATGTAGGAATGAAGATAAAAGCTTGTAACCGTCTAGGAATCTACTCAGAAAATATACACTTACCAGAGGATTGCTCATATACACTACTTGTAGAGATAATACAGAAATTAAATTCTAAGGAAGAAATAGATGGAATTTTGTTACAACTCCCACTTCCTTCACATTTAAGAGAGAAAACTGATGATATTGTTCAAAAAATCGCTCCTGAGAAAGATGTTGATGGTCTTAGTCCGTTTACAATCGGATTAACTAATATTGGGGATGAAACATATACCGCTGCAACCCCTAAAGGAATGATTCGTCTACTAGAAGAGTATAATATTAACATTGAAGGAAAAGAAGTTGTGATTATTAACCGATCGATTATAATAGGCAAACCATTAGTTATGATGTTTCTAAAACGGCATGGAACTGTTACGGTATGCCATACAAAAACAAAAGATATAGACTTTCATATGAAACGTGCAGATATTTTGGTCACAGGGGTAGGTAGAGCCAAATTTGTTACTGCAGATCGCATAAAAGACGGTGTAGTCTATATCGATGCTGGAATAAATCGAGATGAACACGGAAAATTATGTGGAGATGCAGATTTTCAAGAAATTAAAGATAAATGTTCTGCAATTACTCCTGTTCCAGGGGGTGTAGGACCAATGACAATTGCAATGTTGATGGAGAATACTTATCTCTCATATCTCAAAAGAATAAAATAGTAAATTTTATTGAGGTTTTATTAGAATTGCTTTAATTCTCGCATTCAAAAAATCACGACTAGAAGCTGCAGTTATCCAGCATACAGTATCTGCTCCTCTTCCCGTACCCCCAATGCTTATTACGTCTGATCCAAGTGAAATTAACCCAGAATCTGCTGCCATCATAACAATTTCATGACATACTTTTACTCCATCACAAAATATTTTTCGAACCGATTTTGCAAAAAGATTTGTTAAATCCATATGTTTCCATTCATTAAATAGACTCGGTCCAATGCCTGAATACACATGTCCTCCAGAAAACACTTTTACACCTTTCTGTTCTAGAGTCTTTCGGAGAATGGAATTGAATTCTTGATCGACGCCCTTTCGAAATCCATACGTATGGGTTACAATAACTAAGTTATACATGTTAGGATCAAAGATTTTGACAGCTTCTTCTGCAGTATATCCACTCGTTGAAGCAACAATAATATCCTTTATGCCCAATATGTTAGCATTTTCTTTAGCAAATGCAAGTGCTTGAGAGGTATTGTGTTTACCGCCTTTTTCAAATAGATGAAACTTTAGATTCACTTGATATTCCCCTTTTGCTTAGCAATCTGAGTTAATATTTCTTAAGAATCGTTCAATATTTATTTCTCTGGTTATAAGAATAACGAATAAGTTTTTAGCAATATTAAGCAGTATAAAGTACACGAGTTTTAGGTGAAAAAATTGGCATATTCTGATAATGACACAGTACAAGTTTTCCTTGATTGGATTAAAAACGCAGAAGGTGGCCTCGCTGCATGGGTAGAACATTATTTAAACGCAGGGGATGAAGAAAAGCTACGTGAGATCTACGAAACTTATACAAAGCTCAAGAATATTTTTGGATTTTAGCCTACACCGTTTTTCCAATAATTACTCCCATTTTAATAAGTATCCTTCATTTTGTAAATGTAATTTTCATTATTGATTTTGAGTCTTATGAGCATTATAGATACCGCCAAACAATCGTTCCTTGTTATGGATAGAGACATTTCCCATAAACGGAAGAATTTCTTCAACTTATACGCATTTAAATTATTGGAGGATAATCCATCTCGGAGTGTTTTGAGTTATAACAAGAAACCTATCTTTCGTGGTCTGGTTCAAATTGAAAGAATAGGAACTTCAGAAGATGCATCTATTGAACCTTACAAATTTTGGAAGCGAATATCTAAACCATCCAAGCAAGAAATCAAAAATCCTCAAGAAGACATGAAAAAAAATTTGAACCCGTTGGATGTAAAACTTTTCAAACAACTGATCAAAAATGTGAAATTTCTTGTAATTCCTGCAGGATCGGATGATGAAGATTTAATTATCCTGTTCGATCTTTTAGGAAAAATGCAGGGTCCAGAGATACGCAGATATTTTATGTGTAAAAGCTGCAAATCCCAAAAACAATTCACATTTATAGATAAAAACGACTATTTTCTGAGTAGGAGTAAGGATAAAGTCTGTAAAGAATGTGCTGGGAAAGAAATGTTTTATATTTTAAAGAAAGATCTTGGAATTCAGGTCAATTCTCAACTGAAATTAATTTTAGGTAGATTACTTCTAAAGTTTAAATCAATTCCCAAGGTCATCCAAATGATGAGCCCAAACTTTGATCCTGTACGCAATTCGGAGCTATCATTATGGGATACAAAGAGTAGAAGTGAAGATTTGATCAGAAAAATCCAATCCACAAAACCGTATTTTATTCCTAACCTTCCAATCCCTAGTTCGCTGAAAAACTACTTTCGAACTCAAAAGATAAAAAAGCTCCTACCAATACAATCGATTGCTATTGATCAAGGATTGTTTAAAGATGGAAACTTGCTTGTTGTATCCTCAACTTCATCAGGTAAGACGTTATTGGGAGAACTGAGTGGATTTTCTAAGATAATAAAACAAGGAGGGACTATGTTGTATGCTGTCCCCTTAGTAGCTTTAGCAAATTTACGATATGAAGAATATAAAGAATTACGTAAGATTGGTATTCGTCCATATCTTCTTATTGGTGGCTCATTCTTAAAGAATCGAAAGAAGAAAACACGATTATCTTCAAATATCAACCTAATTGTCGGAACATATGAAGCATTTGATGCTGTATTAAGATCGGGGCAGTTAGAAAAGCAATTTAGTAATATCGATACGATGGTAATTGATGAAATTCAGATGTTAAATAATAACGACCGTGGATATCAATTAGATGGTCTTATTGCCCGTTTACGATATCAATATCCAAAATCTCAATACCTCTATTTATCTGCAACGTTATCAGATGCAAAAGATTTGGCGTTACATTACGATAGCAGACTTATTGAATTTCGTGGGAGACCCGTGCCTTTAGAGCGTCATTTAGTATTGGTATTAAATGATTTTGAAAAAAAGAAGATGTTGTTAGAATTAATCTCCTCAGAATTTAAGATAAAGTCAACTCATGGATTTCATGGTCAATCCTTAGTATTTACTAATTCTCGGAGAAAATGTGAATCAATTGCAGAATTTTTAAATCATCATCATGTCTCTTCAGCAGCATACCATGCGGGATTGACCTATGAGGAACGAGTTCGCGTTGAAAATGCGTTTAAGAACCAGAAAATTTCTTCTGTTGTTACAACAGCTGCTCTTGCTGCTGGCGTAGATTTTCCAGCAAGTCAAGTAATATTTGAATCCTTAGCTATGGGTATTAATTGGCTTTCAGTAGCAGAATTTGAACAAATGTGTGGAAGAGCAGGAAGATTTGGTAAACACAATAAGGCTAAAGCACTTATATTGTGTGAACCGGGTAAAAGCTACAATGCTGGACAGTTGGATAGTGAAGAAAAAGTTGCAATTTCATTATTGAGGGGGAAGATTGAGACGATATTTCAAGAACCAGATGAAGATAGAATGTTTACTGAAATACTCGCCTTTTTAACTATGCAATTTCTTTCTGGGAAAGCCGCTAATATCTCAGATCTAAGGAAATTTCAAGAAAACATGCTAAATAATGATTTCAGTTTGAAAACCTGTTTGATGGATTTAGTAAAACATGATTTTATCAAGCCTAATCCCAGAAAAACATACAATAAGATAATTCCAACGAAATACGGTATAGCATGTTCCAAGAGTTTTTTACCAATTAATCAATGTAAACAAATTCGTGAAAGTTTGGAATCAGGAAGAAACTGGTTCGATCTCACTGATGTTTTCGACCCAACTGAAAAACCCATGAATCTACTTGTTGATATTGCGATTTCTCTAAAATCTTTCAAGAATTTCTATATCTCTAATGCTCTAATCAATGAAATAAAAACAATTACAGGAAAACAGAACACCAGTTCATTATTATTCAGCAACCAAGTTCTGTCACTTTTACATGCTGATACGTTTGAAAATAAACGAAAGCTTCCTAAATTCATAAAAAATCTGTTACTGAAGTGGACACAAGAGTTGTTTACATGTAAGTGCTTGGATAATCCATATTGTGAGTGCGGAAGAAAGAAGATTCAAGAAATAATGATACAATTGAGATCTAATGGTAAATCTATAGATGAGATCAAGAAGATCTTTATGGATGACTATCAAATTCAACTGTTTCGAGGAGATTTGTATGATTTCTATGATCAAATCATCTATAGTTTACAATCGATATATGAAATCGCAAAAACTGTAGACATCCAGGAAAATATAACTGGAAATCTTGAAGAAACACCTGTAATTATTGAGAGTCTGATTGGATAGGAATCTACTTCTATATCTCTGATTCGAGGGCATAGATTTTTCAACATGAAATCTTATATATTTCTATAGATCAAAATTTATTTATTTCAATGAGTATCTATACTAAAAAACTAAAAGGTGCCACCCACATGATGAATCGATTCAGAAAACAAAATAAGGAAGACAAGAGGTTTCCGAATCATTCTGATAAGGAAAATGATCCCTATAATCAACTAAAGGCATGTAAAGAAAAATTAAGAGACATGTCTGACGTATTAAAGAATTTAACAAATCGTTTGTAATTTTCCTTTCTCCTTTTTTTCTTATAGGTGTGGTAGAATTTTTGTAGTGTGCTAGATTTTGAATGGATATGGGATTATCTTTAGATCAACGTGTGGACCTAATCAAGGAAGTTGCTGAAGAGTTAATTAATGAAAAGGAACTTCGCGAATTACTAACTAGGAAGGAGAAATTAGGAGAAGAAATATGGGCATACGATGGTTTTGAACCAAGCGGAAGGATACATATCGCACAAGGATTACTCCGAGCTATTAACGTAAACAAATTGATAAAAGCAGGAATTAAATTCAAGTTTTTAGTCGCAGATTGGCATGCTGCAGCGAATAATAAATTTGGAGGGAATATTAGGACCATAAAGAAAGTTGGGAAATATTTTGTCGAAGTATGGAAAGCTTGCGGTATGGATCTCTCCAATGTTGAATTTATCTGGGCATCAGATTTAGTTAAAAAACCAAAATATTGGGAAACTGTTCTAAAGATAAGTATTAAAACAACATTAAATCGAACTATGCGTTGTACCCAAATTATGGGAAGAAAATCAACTGACAACCTGCTGACCTCTCAGATACTGTATCCCATGATGCAATGTGCAGATATTTTTTTCATGAATGTCGATGTTTGTCAACTTGGTATGGATCAAAGAAAAGTAAATATGTTATCTCGTGAGATTGCGAAGCATTTCAATCGTCCAAAACCTGTAGCAGTCCATCATCATATGGTTGCCGGTTTAACACAACCTCCACCTGATTCTGCTCTTAATGCAATTGATAAAGCAATCGAACGAAAGATGTCAAAATCAAACCCTAATTCAGCTGTTTTCATGTTGGATACGGAGAAAGAAATTGAGAAAAAGATCAAAAAAGCATGGTGCCCATCAGGTGAAATTGATGGTAATCCCATCTTGGAATACACTAAATATATTATCTTTGAGAAAGTTGATGAATTTGAGATACGTCGACCAGAAAAATATGGTGGAAATTTATCGTATTCTAATTATCAAGACCTCGAAAATGATTTCGTGTCCGGAAAACTATCCCCAATGGATTTAAAACCAAATGTCGCAAGAATGTTAAATGAGCTCCTTATTCCGATACGCGAATATTTCCAGAAAAATGAGAATGCTAAAAAATTGTTTGATTTCGTTATGAAGGTACAGAAGTCTCAAACTAAATAAAAGAAAGGGTTATAGTAAATTGGTTGATGCCCATCGCGGTTGTTCAACTAATTTGTAAGCTTTATCTGCATACTCTCTCACCATTCGATGAGTATTAAAGTAGGAGCCTAAAGCAATCGCATGTCTCATTCGATTTATCCATTCCTGGCGTTTCTTGTAATATAGTGGAACTACCTCTTTTTCTAGTATAGAATAAATATTACTCGCTTCTAATGCATCATCATTCGTATCACAACCGGGTTCTCCAGGAGAAACACCTATTGCCCAGCCTGCTAGAGGATCCATTTTGTGACCCTCAATCCACCAACCATCTAAAATGCTGAGATTCAGTACCCCATTTGTGGATGCCTTCATTCCACTAGTTCCGGAGGCTTCTCGGTAACGAATCGGATTATTTAACCAAACATCACATCCACTAATCATTAGTTTTGAAAGGTCCATATCATAATTCTCCAGAAAAGCAACTTTGATTCGATAGCTATTCCATAAATATTCAGAGTGGTCATTGATTTGCTTTATCAATGATTTACCATGTTCATCTCTTGGATGCGCTTTTCCTGCAAATAGAAATTGGATTTTCTTCTGAGATATTTTTGCAAGGCGTTCTAGATCGCTAAATACTAAAGTAGCTCGCTTATATCCTGTAAATCTCCTCGCAAATCCGATAGTAAGGATATTTTGGTCCATTAATACATAGTGATTGGATTTTTCGAAATCCAAAAGGTCAAATTTTGCTTTATAGTGACTACGCCATAAATCATCGGGATCCACCTTCCATACCTTCTCAAAAAAACTTGCAGCCCTAGGCATTTCGTCTGTTTCGAATGTATCAAATAATTTAGTCAAATGAGGATTTGTCCAGTATCTCGTATGAATACCATTAGTAATGTAATCGATATCGACATCAGGAAACATCTTTCGACTAACCTCACCATGCTTTTGGGAAACTCCATTGATGTATCGAGACATGGAGAGTGCTAGCATTGTCATATTAAGGTCATTTTCACCAGCAAATTTCTTGATATCTTTTGGAACATGATCACGTAATACATCATTGACAAGATTATAATCAAAATGGTCATGACCAGCTGGAACAGGTGTATGTGTCGTAAATACGCATTTTTCTTTTACTTTTTTTATATTTCCCTTGAATTTTCTGTGCAAATAAAGAGTTAGGAAAGCAGCATGACCCTCATTCATGTGATAGGTGGTCAAGTTTGTGTATCCAAGTGCATCGAGTAATTTCGCACCACCAACGCCAAGAATGATTTCCTGAACAGCGCGTTGAAAAGGTGTAGAATCATATAAAACATGTGTAAAATTCCGTTGCCATTGCTCATTACCTTCAATATCAGTATCTAACAGATACACTGGGATTGTCCAACCTGATTCTCCGTGTACTTCGTATTTCCAGGCACCAACTTTCACTTTTTTCCCTTGGATTTCTACTTCAATTACCTTGGGAAGTAATTCAAAAGCGTCGGAAAAGTCCCATCGGATTTCGTGTTCAGCTTGATAACCATCTGCATTGATGATTTGGAAAAAATAACCCTTATCATAACATAAGGTAATTGCTACCATTGGGATTTCTAAATCTGCAGCACTACGTATGGTATCTCCCGCTAGCACACCTAAGCCACCAGAATATGTCGGAATATCGGAATGAGCACCAATTTCCATGGAGAAATAAGCAATTCGTCGCATAGATGCGTCTTTATTTGCCACCATAATCACTAATTACCATAGGGTGCTATATAAACTATTATCTGGAAAATTATTTATGAAATGAAATCGGAGGTATGGTATAGTGGAGTCTAAAAAGCGGGAATTTAAGGATCGAAAGGTTTTTATCACGTCAGGAATCGAAGGAGGAAATGCATATGATTTTCAAAAGTATCCGGGCGATATTTATTCTTTTACTCCAAAAAGGGATCCCGGGGAAGGATATTCTGGGCAAGCTTATTATTTCAAATTACTTGTTGAGAGTCTACAAAAGGACCCAATCAACGTAACATTGACAGCTATTGCTGATTATGATGATATTTGGAAGGGTTGGCAACCTAGTGTAAACCCTACTATTTGGAAATTTACTCCTGACCAACAGAAAGATCCCGAACAACTTGAATCTGAAAGGATTAGAGCTACACCCAGAAGCATGTCCATAAATTTGACATTAAATTCCTATGAAAAAGTAATCATCACAAACATGCTAACACCTACATTTTCCCAACTAGTGCAAAACATCGAAACTCTTGCATCTCACTATCCTACTTTTCTAAAATTAACA
>JAEOTN010000304.1 GCA_016839865.1 Promethearchaeota archaeon
AAAGTTATTCGATTTACGAAGTGCCTAATGATAAAATCTATGAATCATTACAACATTTAAATAAACGGTATACATTCTATGCTTCCAATTTGGAAGGATATGAATATAATATCGAAATAGTAGGTCCAATGGAAGATGCAATTGCTACTCTAAAATAAAAAAAAATTCAAAATTTACTCTATTTTTTTTTTCTTTCAGCATCTGCTAATCTAGAGTGTAAAACTTCAGTGCATTTTTGTACAGAATCTTATCTTTTATCAGTTGATTTAAAGGTAGATTTTGGACGGCATCTAAGGGTGTAGAATACGGATGAGGAATATTGGGGAAATCTGATCCAAACATGAAGTTATCCTGTAATTCGACTATTCGGTCGATCGAAAGGTCAACTTCCACAGAAAATTGACCTTTTCTTTCTCCGAATAAAAATTCTAACGCCATTGAAGTATCAAAATAAATTTGTGGGTAGTCTGCAACTAAATCAAAAAATGCATTTATTTCCATGCAACCCAGATGAGGTATTTGGAGTTTCAGTTTAGGAAAAGTTTCTAATATTGGAATGAGTTTTTCAATTCCAACATGTGGACTTGGTTTTAAGTCCTTGTTTAACAACATATCCGTAACTGGTCCTGTCCCAACATGGAAAACTAGGATTTTGTTATACTCGATTAATTGTTCATACATATAGTCCAGTGTTTTCTCATCGGGATCAAAATCCGTAACCATTAGCTGAAATTTGAATCCATAAAGATCCAACTGGTCCGGCGATAAGACTCGTACGACTTCTTCTTGAAAGTAGGAATCTCGGGGATGAATACATCCAAAAGGTATCGTTTGAGAATATTTCTTTCCCATAGAATGCGTCCAATTATTTAGATCTCGGGAAATATTAGGTTTATGGGCATAGTTAAGTATTGTAAAAGCATTAACACCTTGTTTTGGGAGAAATTGAACAATCTCATCAAAATGGAGGTTTACTTCATTATGCCAATAGTTTTTTTCAAAGTATTCCCAAATTGCGTCAAATAAACGATCGGGAAACCCATGAACATGAGTATCGATGATTTGTTCTCCCATTTTTTGAACCTATATCTTTAAATGCACAATTTCTATTAAATGTGAAAAAAAAGAGATTAAACTTGAAATGTAGCCCATAAGGCAGGATGATCAGATTGAGTTTCTATCCAATCTTCATATCGACATCCGGTAACTGTTAAATCCGAACTGAAAAAGATATGATCTACACTCCGTGTTGCATTTATTCCCCAGTCATCAATGCCTGTAGGCCATTGATCTAACCACGCATCATCTAAGACAGCTGTAGTAAGGTTGTATGCTTCAGTATATGGTCTGAAATTGAAGTCTCCAATAAATAGCACATTGGTTTTTCCTTGTGCTTGCAATAGAGTGTCGTTCACTAACATACTTTTTGCATTCGTGGATCCAAATGTATGCGTGACATAAACGGTGAATGTTTTTGTACCTATTTCGATTTCTGCTTCTATGGTCGCAGTTTGCTTCCGATCGGAGTTTGCACTATAATGAAAAAGTGTTTTTGCATTCAAGATTGGATATTTCGAGAGTAAGGCTACTCCGGTGGTTCCCGTTACTCCTCTTGGTCCGAAATAGGAGTACATATCTAATTTATCAGCAAAATACTGAACGACATCTGAATTACCCATAATTTTACTGGATTCTTGCAGTCCTATAATGTCTGCATCAATCTGACGAACTAAAGCTAATTGTCCATCATAATTCTTTGTAGCGTCATCATTGGTGCCTTGCTGTAAATTGTAAGTGAGTATTTTCATAGAAGTCGGTCCAGTTGGCATCTCAGGAGGATTAGCAAACACCAAGAATGCTCCTGTAATGGTACCAGCAGCTATAAAAGCAAGAAAAATCGTTGCCACTATCTTGATTTTTTTACTATAGTTGGGAAATTTAAAGGAAATCTCTCCTCTCTTTTGAAAGAACATCAATCCTGATATGATTAACGATATTCCTAGAAACACAGACCAGAATTGATCTCTAAAATAAAAGCTTACAGGAGCCACGAATCCCCAAACTGATGTGAAAACTATAGCAAAAACAAATAATAACATATAAAGACCTCCGCATAACGTAAAGCTACCCCCCAATTTCATTAATGAGGGTTTAGCGATTATCAGATTCTTAAGTATTAGTATGAGATCAATGAAAAGGATAGGCGCTAAGATGATCAACAGAAATGGAGGAATCATTTGGAAGAATCCGGGTTGTGAAACCACAATAGGATAAGAATCTGGAACAGAAGGAAATATCACTTGATTAATCAAAATGGTTCCAACTAAGGTTAACGCAAACAGACCATTCCATAACCACAGAATCCAGGCTTTAAGGTTTAATAAAAATCCAGGTTTGAAAATCAAA
>JAEOTN010000305.1 GCA_016839865.1 Promethearchaeota archaeon
AATAATATAGATCTCCAATCCATCAACTCCAATGGATCGACCATATTTTAAACCGCGATCAACTCTAGCTTGTAGATCAGATTTTAAATCATCAAATTCTAAATCACCGTTATTGTTAGACACCTAATTTTCTCCTCCAAAACGAACTCCATCAAATAGGACTTTGGGTCCACCCATACCAACAGGTAAAGGAAATTGGCCTTTCTTTCCGCATCCACCAAAGTATCCGCTTTTTAATTCGAAATCCTTTGTCATACCAGAAATATTCTTCAGTAAGTTTAGGATGCCACCAGTTAGCGTTACATCCTTTATTGGGTATTTCTTTTCACCATTCTCTACCCAATATCCTCTAACTGCTTTAAACATAAAAGTTCCTTCTCCTGGAGTTACTTGACCACCAGTAGTTCCAATTGCATAAATACCAGTTCCCAATTGTTCAAGTGCCTCTTCTTCCGTTAGATCCCCTGGTTGGACATAGGTATTTTTCATCCGAGGGATAGGTGCAAAGGTATAATTGATTGCTCTAGCATTGCCCGTCAATTCTCCGTTAGATAAAGAAGAAGTGGCTCTTGAATTCAAGTATCCTTTTAGTACACCTTTATCAAGTAATTCAGCTCGTTGTGTTTTTATACCCTCGTCATCATAGGGAAGATAGAAAGGGCATACATTATCAGATACTTCCATAATTCCTTCATCTACCATACTAACATACTCTGAACCTAAGGTTTCTCCAATTCGATCATGAATGGCACTGTGTTTGGTCACGATTGCATCACCTTCAGTGAGATGTCCAAAACTTTCGTGGGCTAGCACTCCTGTTAGGATATTATCAGTTAATGCTTTGAATTCACCTGCTGGGGAGGCTTTTGCTTCTAGCAATTCTTTTGCATTTAGAGCAGCTTTCTTTGCGAATTCCTCTGGAGTGTTTCCTTCTCGTTTGAAGAATTCTAACCCAACACTACCACCATTTCCCTCAAAACATCGAACAAGATCTCCTGATTGGGTTTTTGAAGCCACCATTGTTCTCATATCTAAAACATTCGGATACCATTCAATTTCTGTTCCCTCTGAATTTGTAAACAACTTTTGACCTGAGAGTTCACCATATAGTAAAACTAAACTTGAAATATTTTCACCATATTCCTTCGCAGTTGCCTCCATACGATTAATATAACCAAGTCGTTCTTCAGTTTCTAGCAACCATGGTTTCTCCCGTATATCTTGTTTGAGTTTTATACCTTTGATTGGTTCTATTCTTTCATATTCGGATTTAATTGTGACTACTGGAGCTGAAGCTTTAGCAATACCCAGAGCACTTCTTGCAGCTTGATCAGTTGCAGCTTTAGATAGATCTGCAGTAAAAGCATATCCAGATGCTCCCTGGTAAAAGACGTTGAATCCAATCCCAGCTCGTTTCATTGTTTTTAATTGACTTATTCGTCCATTATCCTTTACAATTGTACGTAAGGTTAATTCATCATACCTTGCGTCAACAAAATCAGCACCTTCTTTTTCTGCAGTTCTGATGGATGCTTGTAATTTATCGAACATATTTTCTTACCTAGTGAGAATAATATGTCAATAATTTGGTCACATATAAATGGGGAGTAATCTGAGTGATTCAGAGTCATTTAATTTTTTATAATTTTAAAATGATGTCACAATGTGCAGAAAATATTGAGAATCAAATTATCGATTTATTTCTTTGATTTGTTATATTTAAATTGAGCGAGAGTAATATCGTCCTTCTCAATTTCTTTTTTTATGAATGCAAAATCATCAGTAAATATATCAGAAAAAGCTTCGTCCTCAACCGAAGCTACAACCTTGTTCTTTGAGGTAAATCTTGTAAGACTCAAATCATCCTTCATTTTTTTAATTTTCTCTCGGATCTCATCATCTCGTTTAACTTCGGATTGATCGATATTTTGAGCCACATATAAATATGGTATTTAAAGTATTTAAAGGTCGCGACAAAAATTGATCATTGCTTATAAACTTTTGTGAAAGCTAAAAAGCATTTGAAGAATGCGTATACTACTACTGCCCAGATTACTTGAAATATCACTCTTCAAGCGTTACTAGTATATTGTCCCTTTCTCCAATAATGGTTAATTTAGTAAAACCTCTAGATATCAGTCTAATATGTCTTGAATCTTTGCTAGTAAAGTAATTCTATTGAAGGGTTTATTGAGAAATCCTGCAAGCTTCTTCCCTGGTATTCTATTTAATGCTTCATGTTCACTATATCCAGACATCAAAATTATTGGGATATCAGATTTGATTTCTTGCATCTCCTGGAATGCAATATCTCCATTCATTTCCGGCATAGATAAATCGAGTAGGACAAGGTTGAGTTCTTCCATATTCTCTTTGAATTCTTGTACCCCATCAATACCATTTGAGGCTAAAAGTACTTCAAAGCCACTATTTTCCAAAATAAGTTTTAAAACATTTCTAACATCAATTTCATCATCACAAACAAGAATTTTGTTTTTCTTTATTTGTCTCTTTGAGGAAACTTTTTGTTTTTCCTTCAAAACTATGGATTTCTTTGA
This sequence comes from Promethearchaeota archaeon, assembly GCA_016839865.1. Next base: position 2,559 of record JAEOTN010000305.1, read on the forward strand.
AATAGGCAAGAGGATCCTGATTGTGGTAAGATCTTTCTTATTACTAATTACCTTAATTGCACCTTTATGTCCCCGGACAATCCCAAGAACAACTGGTAATCCTAACCCCCTACCCACAAATTTTGTTGTATAGAATGGATCAAATATCTTATCTGTGTATCCTTTGTCAAATCCTTTTCCTGTATCTTTAACATCAATATATACAAATTTTCCAATAGCTAATGAATCGCCAAGAATAAATTCAGATTGATGTTTCTCTTCAAAATCAAATTCTCCAATTTGAAAATATACGGTACCAGTTCTTGATCCAATTGCATCTATTGAGTTGTTGACCAAGTTTTCTAAGATTTGCATAATTTGAATCTTGTCACCATCAATTGGAGCATAAGACGTATCAAAATTGAGATTTAGTTTGATATTTTCAGGTAATAGCTCTGTTATGAAATGACGTTCACCTAATAAAAGATCACATAAATTTAATGTTTCTACTAAGAATTTACCTTTTCCTGAAAGGGCAAGCATCTGTTTGGAAAGATTTGCTGCACGTATAGATGAATTTTCGATTTGCGTTAAGAAATTCAAAGTATTGGAATCGTCGTCTAAATCAGCTTTTGCAAGGTTTGCATAGTTTATTATGCTCATAAGAATATTATTGAAGTCGTGAGCTATCGCTCCGGCAAGATTTCCTAAGCTTTCGTATTTTTCAACCTGCTGGATTTTTGTTTGCAAATTCTTTTTTTCTTCTTCTACACGTTTTATTTCAGTCAAGTCTTGGATAAATACCAATGTTGCTGGTCCATCATTGAGAACTATCTGTGTCACTTCAACATGAATTGGAAATGAGGTATTGTCCTTTTTCAATCCAACAGAATCATAGCTGGAGTTAACTTTTTCACCCTTTTCACGTTTACGTCCTCTGTCTGTGAGTTCCTTCCTTACTTCCGGTGCTTGGATATTTTGAACAGGTGATCCAATGACCTGAGTTTTTGGGTCAAACTCATATAACTTAAGAAACTGGGGATTTGCATAGAGGATAAGACTATCCCTAATAACTAAAATCCCAACTGGCGAGGAATCAAATAGGGTTCTATACCTCTGTTCACTTTCAGTTAATGATTTCAACGCTTGATATTGTTCGGTGAAATCGATAAGCGTTCCATAAATCGCATTTTTGCCTTGGAATTGCCCTGTTTTGGAATGTACTTCGACCCAACGGGTTTCTCCTATTTTGGTTATGATACGGTGTTGAAATGAATTTACGACATCATATTCTCCTTCTTGTTTCTTCACTCTTTGTTCTATAATAAATTGGAGATCTTCTGGATGAATCATTTTATTGATTTGGTCATCATTGAATTCTAATAATTCCTCTCTTGTATAACCATGAATTTCACATAACTTATCATTAACATATTTAAAGACATCATCTTGTAAAATGAAAATCCCTAATAGTGACTGCTCTGATATTTGACGAAATTTTTCTTCGCTTTCTTTTAAAGAAGCATTTGTATTAATTTGATTTGAAATATCAATGAGAGTTCCAAAGCTTGCAGTTCTCCCTTGATATTCACCTGACCGAGAGTGAACTTCAACCCATCGTACTTCCCCCTGCTTAGTGATGATGCGATGCTGTATAGAGTCAGGAACTTCCTCTTCTCCCGATAGAATTTTCCTACGCTGTTCTTTAATCATTCCAAGGTCATCTGGATGGATATTTTGATCTATTTCCTCTGCAGTAAGTGAAAGGAGTTCTTTCTTCGGATATCCTTGAATTTCACAAAATTTATCATTGACATATTTTAGTAGACCGTCTTGAAGAATATATATACCTAATAATGATTGTTCTGATATTTGCCGAAATTTTTCTTCGCTTTCTTTAAGAGCATTTTCACTGATTTTCCTTTTGCTAATATCCCGAATTGAGGTGATTCTATACTCGATACCCTCGTGGATAATGACTTTACTATAAACTTCACATGGTAAAGTAGTCCCATCTTTTTTTATGGTAATGACATCATAGGGATATTCCATCAATCCCATAAATCCTTTCTTAACATCTTCATGAGATTCAGGGGCAATAAAGCTGAAGGGAGTCATACTCAAAAGTTCTGTAGCATCGTATTCGAACATAGATACTAGTTGATCATTTATATGGACAATTTTGCCTTCATGAGTAATTGCAATACCCTCAAAACTACCCTCGACAAAGAGTTTGTACTTTTCAATGAGCTCCAAATCTAATTCATTTTCTTTATGATTTGAACTCATCCTGACCACCTATATTGTTTGTAATACCAAATGTTATCAAATCGGCATATTTTAAGTTATTGGCTATACTAAGTGTAAATAACAACCAATATGAGGAATCTTAAGACATGAAGGGAATTAGAACTCCAAATTTCAAGAATTTTCGTGCAAGCTTTTTATTAATGACAATAAAGAAGAAGCAGTATATGGTTTTTGTAGGAAACCAGCCATATTTTCCATTATTGAACGATCTAAAGCATCTTGTTCGCTATACCCGCTCATGAGTATTATAGGAATGTCTGGATCTATTTCCCTCATTTCTTGGAAAACAAGATCTCCAGTCATTTTTGGCATTGTTATATCTAAAAGTACTAAACCAAGTGTCTCTCTTCTTTCCTTAAAGATTTTAATACCTTCTATTCCATCAACGGCTAAAATTACATTATAGCCTTCTGTTATTAGTATCTCTTTAATGACCTTGCGGATTATCGGTTCATCATCGCAGACTAAAATCAAATTTTGATTGTCATTTTTCCTAATTGAAGGTCGTTCTATACTCATCTCTATTTTTTTCTTAGTATGTGGGAGTAAAATCCGAAATGATGTCCCCGTATTAATTTCACTTTGGAGATGAATTGCACCTTTGTGGCTTTTTACAATTCCTAGCACAACTGGGAGTCCCAATCCCCGTCCAACAAATTTTGTTGAATAAAATGGATCAAATATTTTTTCTAAGGAATGTGCCTCAATTCCTCTACCATCATCAACAATTTCAATAAATGTGTAGGTACCATAAATCAACTTATTGCCAAGAATTAAGTCATTCCCAAAATCTGAATCAACTTCAATCAATCCCATCCTGATATCGATTTTTCCAGTATT
>JAEOTN010000306.1 GCA_016839865.1 Promethearchaeota archaeon
CTAGTGGATCTAATCGGAATTTAAGTGCGCCCTCCATTCCGTCAAGTAACCATTTGCTATTAAATGCGACGCCCTCAAAAATAGATCGTAATATATGTCTTCTGTCTATATCCAGGCTTATGTTGTTTATTGAAGCGCGGATAGTATGATCTTCAACAGGAGCTCGTTCTCCAAACATCCATGGTGTGGAAATTACCTTATTCTCCAATGGGTCAATTTCTGCAACTAATTTATCAAAAATTTTGTAGACATCTGGAACTTTTTCATCTACAAGTAATTCATCCTTATGGTATAGCACATTATCCCGCATCCAAGTTAACAATATTCCTGCTGATTCCTGTTCACCAAAAAACATATATTTTCCAGGTATTCCACAAGGTAGAGATGAAATCATATGTTCTAAATCTATTGTGCGTTTTTGGACATGTGTAAGTATCCATGAAGAAGATCCAACATAAATGTGACCTTGCTGTTCTAGCACAGCACCTGATCCTATACCAGCACATGCAAGATCTCCTGCACCTAATATAACCTTTGTATTTCGTTGTAATCCAAGTGTATCTGCGATGTTAGGAAGAAGTTCACCTACTACATGCGTCGCAGGATGAATCTCGGGTAGTTTCTCTCGTTCAATTTTACTTTTTCGAACCAATGACTTATCGTAAAAAATGTTATTTGGGTCCTTGGTATTAACCATCCATGTCAATATTGCCAGGTCATAAGACGAGATGGTTTTACCCGTTAAAATGAAATTAATGTAATCTTTAGAATCTAGGAATTTCCATGTTTTCTCATATATATCGGGTTTAGTATGCTTAAACCATAACATATGTGCGATTGGGTCTTTTCCTGACTTTCCAGGAAGTCCTGCAGTTCGAGTTAACCATTGAAGTAAGTGACGTAGACCATATCCTTCGACTTTTATTAATCCCCCAGTCATTTTATCGATGTAGGGAGCTCCACGTGTGTCCATCCAACTTAAACAATCGTGTAGGGGGACTCCATCCTTTCCCACAGGAATAGTTCCACTCATTTGATTACTAGAGACGAAGGCTATAATGTCTTCTACCGGAACTATATTCTTATCGATGAGCCGATGAACAGTTTTTTGTATTGCTTCCCACCATTCAGCGGGTTTTTGTTCTGCTCCCCCCTTTTCTTTAAAATATACCCCACAACCTTCATATTCAAAACCCATAACTTTTCCTGAAGTTGATATTATTGCTGTTTTCATGCCTGTCGTTCCATGATCGAGAGACAATATGTATTTTTCATCCTTTAGACTGTTCATTTTAATCATCCTTGGAAATAAATGAGATACAATGGTATTGGTTGATGTTTGATTTATACATGATCTTTCTCGAGAACTAAATCTACATCTGGGGGGAAATAATTCTTATATGGTTCGGTAAATTCGCTGATTATACCACTTGTGAAAGTAATAATCGAAAAAATTATTATTTAGGAATCATAAACCGTAATTACTAAATTCTCACAAGCAGAGGTCGCATAGTGGTAGTGCGCGGGCCTGCAGACTAATGGTGGCCAGCCCGTCCCTCGGGGGTTCAATTCCCTCTCTCTGCTCTAAAATTAAGCTCATTATACCATAAATTCGCTTCTTTAATTTTAAATATAAAAAAATAGAGAAAATTTATTATTTTACAGGACTTCCGCATTTATTACAGAATTTGTATGTAGCACTCAAAATTGCTCCACATGTACTACAAATAATAATACTGCTCTTCTTCTTCTTCCCTCGAACTCTTTTCTCTTTCTTTTTCTTCTTCTTAGCAGATTCAGGTACTGGTGTTGAGGATGGTTCTATTATTGTTGGTTCGACCTTTACCTCGGGAATAAACATTGAGGGTTTTGATGTTTTCTTAAAGGAAGATGTTGATCCACCAAATAAGGGAGTGCTACTACTAGGAGTATGAGGTTTAGTATGTAGTGCACCAAGTAGGTTGTCAATAGCTTTTGTGCTGGAAACTTGCTCTAATCCTGTTTCTCCAGTAAATGGGGTTTTTTCTGGTTTAGATGGAGCTGATTTTGCTTGAAATCCAGTGGGTCCCGTTGCTGGTTTAGCATTAGGGAATATAGTCGGTGCTGATGCTGGAGTTGCATTCGCAGGTTTCCATGGTTCCTTTTTAGGAGTAGGAGAGAATATTGCTGTAGGTTTAGGTTCATCCTTCTCTGGTTGAAATACTAACGGAGGGGGTGCCGAAATTTTATCGGAAGCTGGTGCTGGGGTTATAGGTTCGTCAAAAACAATTGGACCAGAATCTGAATCGGTAGGCTTACTTGGTACTGGAGGTATTGATGCTTCAATCTCATCCATTGGAACAGGTTTTTGAGGTGGCGGAGTCGGTAAAGGTGTCGGTGTTGAGGGAACACTCCATTCTTCTTGTTTTTGAGGTTCTGTTAGGATTTTCTGTTGTGGAGGAGGAGTTGGTATCTCGACAAATTCCATGGGTTCTGGTTCAGGAGCAGTAAATACTGGAGCTGGAGTAGGTGCTGGGGTAGGAGTTGGTTGGGATACTGGTTCTGGGGTCGGTGCCATAATTTCTCCAGTTTTATCCGTCAATTGAATTCCTTGTAGATATTCATTTGGTACTGGGGTTCCTACCATTAAACATGATAAGATTGCAAATACATCACCTACACCAGTTCCATCTTTTGCAGAGCTTTCAATATAGTATAATTGGAACTCTCGAGCAAATGCTTCAGCTTCCTGGCGTGATACGGAACGTTCATTCACTAAATCAGATTTATTCCCAACAAGTAACATTGGGATTTCTCCTGCATTATTCTTCACTTCTTCAATCCATTTTGGAATATGGTCAAAGGATTCTCGGTTAGTAAGATCGAACAGTAAAATGGCTCCCATGGCTCCACGGTAATATAGTGGACGGACATATTGGAACCGTTCTTGACCTCCGGTATCCCAGATCTGGAGCTTCACCTTTATCCCATCCTTAATGGAAATGGTCTTAACCGCAAATTCTACTCCGATAGTTAGCTTGTACTGCTCAAGGAAGTATCCTTGGCTGAATCTGACTACGATTGCTGTTTTACCACATCCACCATCGCCAACAACTATATTTTTGAATAGGTAATTGTAATCTTCTGACATTTTTCAGACATTTCCCAAGTTATCGCAACTGCGGTGATCAGTTGTTCTTCTTAATCCTTCATATAAATGAGGTTATTTAAGTCTAATTTTTGTTCGGCTTTATCGTTTTCTTTTTATTGGTCCCAATAATTAGTAAAGAAATCCTAAAGTGGAGAAACCTTGGCTAAAAAACTATTAATCTGCGACCTTGATGGAACACTGCTCGACAACATAAAAGGATTGTCTCAGAATTTTGCCGACAAATTAAATATGTTATTGAATAAGGGGATAGACCTAGTTATTGCCACAGGAAGAGATTTTGAAAACACTCACCTTGCAATTCAAAACACTATTATACACAATCCTGTAATTTTGACTAATGGAGCGATTATGGCAGATTATCCTTCGGGTTCTATAATTGAATATCTCACTATTCCGAAAGAAGTGGTTTCCAAAATTTTCAAATATGCTTCGCAATTTAAACTTCAGACAATGGTTTTTGCTTCATATGATAAGAAACGTAATTATCCACGATTTGTGAAAGGATCCTGGTGGATCTCGGGTGATACTTGTAGATTAGAACCGGATGAATATAATTCCTATCTAAAAGAACCCGTAATCAGCATACAATTTATGTATCCAAGAGAACAACTCGATGAGATGTATGCGATATCAATGCAAGATTCGTTAATTACTCGAGATGCTCATATATTATACTTTGAAGATTCTTTTCGTCCTGGAATGTATTGGTTAGAATATAATCCTATTAATGCCCGTAAAGAAGTAATGGTTCGCTCTCTCATTGATAGAAAGGGTTACACTTCTCAAGATATTGTTGTTTTTGGAGATAATTATAATGATGTTGGTATGTTTAAAATAGCAGGAACAGTGGTAGTAGTAGAAAATGCTCCTGAAGAAATTAAAAAATTTGCAGATGTTGTTGTTCCATCTAATCGTGAAGGCGGAGTTCTTCAATATATTGAACAGCATTTAGATGAACTAGTATAATTTTAGGATTTCCGTAGTTTTTTCTGAAACACTTTGAGACTATGATTAATGATCTTTGATAGGTCGCCCCATTGATTTTTTGCGACTAATTCCATGGTCCATTGAAACACTTCTTTTTCAATTTGAACCAGTGCTTCTACACGATCTCCAAGTACTTGAGTGATCGTAAATGATTCTTCAACCGGAGAAAGGCACCATTCTATAGCATTTTTTATGAATTTTAAGTTATCTCTTGCCTTAAACCCATAATTATTACTTAGGGATGATAATAAAGATGGTGTTCCTATTGCTACTACATTTCCTTCGAAATATCTTCCAGCAACAGCTACAATCGAACTTGGTGCGGGTTTTTCCGCCCACTGTTGGTTCTCGAATATCTTCATTTTACACGTAGGGGAGGTGAATGCTATAGGCTTAACAGACACATCACGATACTCTGCGAATTCTGCTGTGTTTAAGATTTCAAACGTGCATCCCGAGGAATATACGATAGCATCTACATCATCTGTAACGGGGTGTGGAATAAAATTCGTAATTATAGGTCGTACTATCTTATCCACGTACGATTCAGGGTCATAAATTATATTTGGGAGTATTTTGAAGCCAAAATTAATTGTTAGTTCATTAATATTCGACCTGTTAGTAAGATCTCCTCCTTCATCGGAAAAAATAAGAACAGAACCTCCCTTCCGTACAAATTCCAAAATTGCATAGATTTCATTTATGGAATAAGTAGATTCCTGAGCATTTCCTAAAATCAGCAATTCATAAGGCTTCAGAGTTTCATTATTTAGTTTTGCAGTTAGTTTTCCCACACGTAGATTCTGTTGAAACAAATATTGTATAAATGAATTATAGGCATTTGTCTCAATTGTAATAGAATTATTATGGATTTGATCAAATACGATATGGAATTCCTCTGCGTCCGCCAATCCTTTCACTCCGACATCATTTCTTTGTTGATAAAAGAATAGATACTACAATGAAGGAAAAAGAGATCTATACCTAAACCTTTTCGGGTGCGACATCGTAATATGAGTCGGCGGCTTTGAGTCCCATTGATGGATAAAGAATGTTTAAGAGTATACTTGCTACCTTAGCAATAGGATAAATAATACCAAGGAAAAGTGCTGCAAATAGATTATGACTATGAATTTTTGGGGAGTGTTTTCTAATTATTCCAGACATGAGTTTTGCGATTAATTTCTTATTATTATGTTCATCCACAATCCCTTTACGGTTAAAACCTGACTGATAAGGATTTGTGCGCATATGACTTTTAAAATCTCTATAAATCCAGATAAACCAACCCGCCATATAATCTCGAGAATTAAGAGTTTTGATATGATGAGAAATCAGGGAAGCTTGATACTCCTCAGAAAATTTAAATGCTTTACGTAAGGGTTTATGGAATCCATATTTTGCACCTGCTCCAAATTCTGTTAAAATAAAATGTTTCTTTAAGTTCGTGTATCGAATTGAATCCATAAACCACCCTATCGGAAGATGCGATAAATAATACCATCCGAAATAGGCGTTAATACAATTGATATCAGATTTTCTTCTCACTCGATCTGTGAACAATGACATGCTTACATAACTAATCAATCTACTAGTGTCCAATGTTCGAGCATATAACATCAAGTTCTTCATAAAACGAGAACATGCAAGGTTGGAGACAGGTATTTCATTTCCACAACTCCACATAATTACACTGGGATGATTATAGTCACGATGAATTAGTGTTCGTAACATTCGTGCGGCTTTCTTGAATACTTTTGCATCATCAAATGCGATACCCCAGTACACGGGGATTTCTTCTAATATAAGGATACCTTCTTTATCTGCAATTTCGATCAAGGATTCGTCATGAGGATAATGTGCTGTACGTAATGCGTTAAATCCAAGGGATTTTATTGCCTGAACATCTCGCTGTCGAATATCAATCGGTATTGTACGATAGTATGGAACTTGCTCTTCATGTAGACTTATACCAAACAGTTTGATACGTTTGTTATTTAAGAATATTCCATTGTGGTTAGATTCTATGTCGCGAATACCAAATCTAACGGATTTCTCATCGTTTGCTCCCACTAAATGTACTTCTAGTTTATATAATTCTGGGTGAGTAGGGCTCCATAATTTTGGTGTTTCTAAGTTGAAAAAAAACTCTGATTTCTTTGCTTCAATAAATCGATAATCTCCAGATTTAATCAAAACCTTTGCTTCTTGAGATTTTTCATCCAGAGATTCAGATTCTGTTGTATTTTCCGGAGAAGATTCCATTAAAAAATCATCAATGATATCTTGATCTTCAATAGGGGATTCCTCACTGTCAGATGATGGAACTAACTCCTCCTCAGTTGTCATTACTTCTTTTTGTTGTTGAGCATATGTAGACAAATCTCCCAAATAATACAAATTCCAAGTGATATGGTGCATCATTTCTTCCACTATAGTGATACCTTCACGGTTATCCACTAATTCGAGTTTTACTTGGAGTTTTGCATTGTCATTCTCATCTATTTCTGAACTTATTCCCATCCACTCAATACGATATTTTTCTTTGATGTGGACTTCAAAATCTCTATAAATTCCTCCGTAATTATACCAGTCAAATGATTTACATGGAATCCGATCACTTTTTCGGAAATTTTCTACACGAATTGCAATAAAATTTGTTTCCCCAAGTGTGTCTGGGATTATTTTAAATTCAAATGGAAGAAATCCAGATTCATGTGTTCCTAATTCTACCCCATTTAACCAAACAGTGGAGTGATAGTTAACACCTTTGAAATGCAAATATAAATCAAACAATCGAGAACTATTTGGAACCTCTGAGTATCCCGGAATTGATTCAAATTCGATGAAAAACCATACAATCCCTTCAAATTTTCGTAACGAAGGGATTGAATTCCAGCAATTTGGAAGTTCGATAGTTTCCAAATCTATCTTATGCTCTTCAATCCAGGAGGGAATCCACCATCCCTCTTTTATTCCGCTATTTTCTAGATCGACCTTGTAAGTTGATTTTCTATTTAGCAGATATTTCATATTCGAGTACTCCGCTTCATCATTGTTTTCAACAAGATGAAAATAAAAGTTTTCTAGTAATCGGTTACAACAATGAGGAATTTTATTAGCGGATCAGTGATATATTATATTGAGTTAGTACCGTTGATCCTAGGAGAGAAGATCACACATGGCGAAGAAAATTAAAACTACTCGGTATTGGACAAGGAAATGTTCAAATTGCAGTTTCGAGTATCCAAATTGGTTTACTGTGTGCCCGAAATGTCATGTTGCTTGGAATGGACAAAGTACCGATGCAAGTTCCGGCACTGCACAAGTGAAAACCTCACAAGTTCCACCTGTCGAACAAGAGAAAGAAAAGACCATTAAGATCATCGCTCAATTGACTGAAGAAAATGTTAAAATCACCAAATTAACCTTATTCTTTTCTGCTGATAACGGTATTTCTTGGTTCCAAATGGATATGAATCGTGAAACTGATTATTTCGCTGCAGATATTTTGAATGTTCCCATTAATTCAACAATTGTGTATTATCTGAAAGTCATTGACGAGAATGGTTTGGAGTTTATTGAGGATAATAATCAGAATTACTACTATTATCATGTCTCCGAAGTTATGGAATCAGAAATCCCTGAATCTATGCCTCCGGCAACGAAACCTACTGATACTCCTGCACCATATATGAGTCAATCATCTGCAATGGAGTCCTTGCCACCATCAACCAATATAACCGAGAACGATATGTATATTCCCCCTGTTCCTCCTAAAAAAGAACCACTCACTTCCTCCTCTACTCAAGACACTCAACAAAAACCACAAGGAGTGGTATTTACACCATTGGATCAAGTTCAACGGGACGATAATCTCAAATTATGCCCGAATTGTCAGAGTAAAATTAAAGCCGATTGGGGAATCTGTCCTATTTGTGGAAGTCCTCAACCTAATTAATTATTTTTGAGTAGCTGGATTGGAGAGAAATTTTCATTGTAGGAACATATCCCCCTCTAATTTCCACTATAATCCAGCTACTACAATATCCAATTCTTGTTTCTTATTATGTTTACTTACTCTAGTAATCTCTTTAGAATAATCTCTTGAAGTATATTCATGAGTTGTGGATCTTCAATGATCTTATCATATAACTCTCCTAACGACAGTTCGTGAGATTTAGCCATTTCTTTTAAGGGATTTTTCATAGAGCTAAATTCTAGCTCATCAGGATTGATGCTTTGGAGCAAGATATTGATTTTTGTATTCATTTCTTTATCTTGGAGTAAGATGTTATATAATTGTTCCACTTCTTCAGTGGTTAATTCAAACTTGTTATCGATGATTAAATCAACAGAGCGTTCAAATGTAGGAATAACCATACAATTAATCTACGAAATTGTTTTAAAACTGCGATAAAATACGTGATATTGGATTCATGAAGCTTTTATTACTAACCTATCTAATGCTATCTTATTCGATCCAGAGTTGAGTCATTTATGGAAAACGATAATAAATCTGAACATTTTACTTCTGATTTTCGACCAATGGTAAGATCCTTACTATTTGTTGGATTAGCGTTTTTTTATCTGGATTTTATGATTCCTGTATTGTCTGAATTTGTATTCCATATAGAAGGGAGTCTACTGGGATTAATCTTTTCTGTCCACACCATTGGATTTATGATTAGTTCTCCTTTAGCAGGATATTTAACTGATCGCTGGTCCAAAAAGAAATTAGTACTTATCGGAACAATAGGTAGAGGAGTTTCTTATTTCATTATCTATATCTCTATCTATTTTGCATCCTATTTTCTATTGGTAATAGGAGCCTTTACCTTAGGTTTTCTTGTATCCTTCTTTTGGATACCATTTAACTCGTTATTATCTCAAAAATCTCACATGGATTTTCGCTCATCAGCTTTTGGACAGAAAAGCTTCTGGCAGGGTATCAGTATATTTGTTGGATCTGGTGTAGGATTGACTTATTCTCTCTTCATGAGTGATTTTTTCCCTGACAAGCCCTTGGTCATATTTCTCCCTTTTGTTATATATGGAATTGCAAACATCATAGGGGGGGTGGTTTTTCAAAAAATTGTTGATGAATCACTAGAGATCCAATATTTCAATAATGCTGAAGATAACAGCAATAATAAGAAGAATCAAGAACTAGGAACCAAACCCAGAGATTTCTCAAAATATGTGATAGTTGGTATAGGAATACTTTTCTTTGTTCGGTTACTCTCTGCTACAAATGGTTCAATCGCCCAACCCTATATCATTCCTTATTTACTAGAGATTACTGGAACCGATACTGCCCAAGTTGCATATGCATGGGTTCCTGCAGGAATTTTGAATTTCATTATAGCTCCCAAACTTGGTAAATTGGTTGATAAACTAAAACCTCAACTTACCATCATTGTAACAGCATCTTTAGGTGCATTCCTTACATGGGCTTTAATATATTGGGGCACTCAAAATATCTGGATATTTGCTATAATCCTTGTTTTTGATATGGTTGTTGGTACAACCGCAGGTCTTACAATTCAGAGCTATATCAGCAGAATTTCTTCCACAAAAAGAGGAAAAATTTTTGGTATCAGTTCTTTTTTTATGAATCTAGGGGCCGTAATCGGTCCAGTCCTTGGTGGATTTGCGTGGGAACTTGTAAATCACACGTCTCCCTTCATAATTTCAATAATCGTTGAATTAGCATTAATTCCATTTTATTGGTTAGCGATTTACATGACAAAATCTAGCCTAGAGGAACAATACAATATCGATCCTGTAATTCTTAAAGAAAAATCGGATTTGTGAATTTTAGATACAGAATGTTCTTAAAAACTCAGTTTTTTTAAGGGCTTCTCCTTTAATTCTGGTTATGGAAAAAAACGTCGTTTATTGTGGAATAGATTGTGCAAAATGTCCGATTTATATTGCAACGAAGAATAATGATGAGGAATTACGTAAGAAAACAGCGGAACAATTCGGAATGGAAGCGGAGAAACTCTATTGCGATATGTGTAATGCTGAGGATGGGGAATTATTTTATTGGTGTGCTGAATGCCCTATTCGTGTTTGTGCTAGAGAACGAGGATTTACTACATGTGCAGAATGCCCAGATTATCCATGTGATAAGATGGCAGAACAACATAAGCAGTATCCTGAGCAAAAAGAAACTCTAGATGCGATTCGTGAGACATTATCATAGTTTTTTATAGTTCAAGAACCAACTCCTCACTATGAATGAATCCCTAGATCAACCCAAAGATAATCGTTCCCGTGGTTATTTTATATTCCTTTTTATTTTCCTGTGTTTAATGGAGATTTTTGATACCTACACGACAAACCTCCCTAACTTATTTGTATCTAAAGTCTCTGATGACTTTCTAGGGGGAGATATAGCAGCTATGTCATTGGTGATAGGATTAGCTAGCATCGGAATGTTTTTTGTTGTGATTAATCAATTTTTAGCAGATATTTTCGGACGTCGAATATTTCTTTTTATAACGATGTTTGGGATGGGATTAGCATCTTTCTTTATTTTTCTATCCCAAAATATTGTACAATATGGAATAGCATTGTTCTTTCTCTATTTTTTCTTTAGTTCGGATATTTGGACGATATATATATCTGAAGAATGTAATAAGGAGAGGAGAGGAATCAATCTTAATCTTGTCCTGGTTTTTGGTGTACTTGGGGTTGCACTTGTC
>JAEOTN010000052.1 GCA_016839865.1 Promethearchaeota archaeon
AGGAGTGCAATTAAATTCTCTCCATTCTTGCAGAAAGGATATAAAATCCTTCAAGATATTGAAGTTTCCAATATAAATGGAAATTTCAAGAGTGGAATCGTGCGTTATGTTGCAGAATTTTTTCAGCTATCTAAAGAAGGAAAAAACAAGTATTGTCGAAGTAAAAGGAATAATTCAGTAGAAAAGGTTCCTAAGGTGTTTTTGTGGGAATTAATCGCTTTTCTGATAATAGGAGTTTTAGTCATTGGATATGATATAGCTCTTCTAAGCTGGTATCCAACACACACTTCAGCTGTATTTAATATCTCTTTCTTCAGCATTACTGCTGTATTCTATACAATTCTTGTTATCCTAACTCTTATTCTAAAGAAGAGAACGGATAAATGGTTAGAGGGTTTTAGACAGATTACGGATTGGGGTAAAAATATTGAAAACACTTCTGTTAAATCTCTGAACGGGGAGTAAACACACTATGGGACCAACAACTAGAAGAACTAAATATGAAATTTGGGCAGAAATTCTCGAAGTTTGCCTAAAATCTCCTCGATCCCAAAGTTGGATATTGAGAGAACTCAGACTTAAAACTGTAAATGCAAAAGAAGCTCTTGATTTTTTATCTGAACGCGGATTAATCGAAATGATTCATCTAGAAAACAGTAAATGGGATGGATATAGAACTACAATCCTTGGAAAACAAGCATTACATGATTTTTACAAATTACTTCGGCACTATTTTCAATAATCTCTTTTTCTAGTTGTCTAGTATTTTAATAACTTGTAAAGCGACCTTGAAGTATGTCAAAAATTGTTGTAAACGATATTGAGATGTATTACGAAATCAGTGGTCAAGGGGAACCTTTAGTATTGATCCATGGATTAGGTTCTAGTACTCGTGATTGGGAAGATTTCATCCCGTTATTACCGAATTTTCAAATTATCACTCTAGATTTACGAGGACACGGTCAAACAACCAAACCTAAAGGTCCATACAGTATAAAGATGTTTGCAAATGATATTATCACCCTTCTTAAGCACCTTGATATCGATTCTGCTCATGTGTTAGGAATTTCCCTCGGGGGTGCAATTGCTTTACAAATATCAGTAGACTATCCCGATTCAGTAAAGAGCACAACAATAATCAATTCAACAGCAGAAATTCTTCTGGATTCCTTTAAAATGAAGATGGAGGCTTTCAAACGGAAGCTCATCGTGAAATTAGTAGGAATGAAAAAAATGGGAGAAGTATTAGCTCCTAGATTATTTATTAAACCTGAACAAGAGGAGCAACGACAGAAACTGATAACAAGATGGGCAGAGAATGATAAAAAAGCCTATTTGTCAGCTATGGGGGCACTCATGGGATGGAGTGTCATGAAAGATTTACCGAATATCAAATGTCCTGCACTAGTAGTAGGTTCCGATGGCGATTATTCCACATCAGAAGTCAAGAAAGAATATACTACATTAATCCCAAATGCGAAATTTGTAGAAATTCAGGATGCAAGACACGCAGTTACTGCTGAAAAACCCCAAGAATTATCAAAAATTGTATTAGAATTTCTTTCTACCATTTAATCTTCATTATATTATTCTTCGATTGACTACTAAACCCATTTTGTCACTATTTTCTAATACTCTTGTGAAGTAATTATTTTTAAATCCACAGTTGAAAAGTTGTTTAATCTTAAAACGGTGTTAACAATATGGAAGAATGGATGAAAAAACCAAAATACTCCTCCAAAGATGAAATTGCCGTTTCTGTTGGGCGAGTTCTTTGGGGTAAAAAGAATAAGAAATTTTCAATGCTGAAACTGATTTTTGGATTTATAAAGAAACCAAAGAAAGGAGGAAAGAGGTAAAATGGTAGATATGGAACAGCTGATCAAAGCAATGGTTGAGATCGAAGAAGAGAAGGTATACGACCTTGTTAAAACCCTCCTTGATAAAGGAACCTCTCCCGAAGACATTATAGACTCTTTACGAAAAGGTGTCCAAATTATTGGTGAGAAATTTGAGCGCAAGGATTACTTCCTCACAGAGCTCGTAATGGGCGGGGAGATGTTTACACAAGCAACAGAATTAATTAAAGCATCAATGAAAGCAGGTGAATCTGTCAAAAAAATTGGAAAGATCGTCGTTGGAACAGTTTCTGGAGATGTTCATGACATCGGGAAGAATATTTTTTCTACTTTATGCGAAGCTGGCGGATTTGAGGTTCATGATCTTGGTGTGGATGTATCTGTTAAAAAATTTCTAGAAACGGTAAAAGAAGTTAAACCCCAAGTAATTGGCTATTCTGGTTTATTAACTATTGCTTTAGATGCCATGAAGGAGACTACAGAAGCTCTAAAGGCAGCTGGATTACGCGAAGGGGTGAAAATCATTATCGGTGGTCTTCCGGTAGATGATGCATGGCGTGAAATAGCAGGAGCAGATGCCTATACAGACAGTGCCTTTGAAGGATTGAAAATCGTAAAACAATGGGTGGGGGGGAATTAACCATTAAATTTGACTTCAAACCCATAGAAAAAGAAGCAATGACTAGTGTAGAACGTCTTCTAACTGCCATGGCGTTAAAAGAACCGGATCGGGTGCCTGTTTGGCCTCTTATCGATTTCTTACCTGCTGAATATTTGGACAATATCTCAATTAAGGATATGTTGTATGATCCGGAAAAATCTCAGTGGGGATATGAGTGGTTGTACCATAAAATGGGTGGATACGACATTGGAATGGCTGGTGGGGCTATGTTTATGCCTTATCACAACCCTTTCCCCGATATGTTTTCCGCTTATTATCTTGACTGGAAATTACCTGGAAGGTCAATACATGAGAGCGTAGCTCCTCAGTTAGATGAAGCTGCATTGAGTAATCCCTTTTTGAAAGCTGAGGAATATGACCGCATTCTTGATGAAGGATTCTTTTGGCTAGCAAATTTTAACAACGATGCGACTATGAAAGATATGCAAAATACTGCAAAAATTGCACCAAAAGTCACTGAACACACAGTTAGATGGTGGACTCACTATGAAGTGCCGACTTTTAACGATGGAGCTGGATCAACGGTGTTTGATACACTTTCAACTTTTCGCGGTTCCACTAATTTTATGAAGGATATTTATCGCTATCCCGATAAGATCAAAGCAATCTGTGACAAATATACCCCCGATTTCATTAAAATGGGGGAGTATGGGGTATCTCAGCTCCAAGGTAGAACTTTGTTAGTAGGTGCGGTACGTGCAAGCGCTGATTTTTGTTCGATAAAACACTTTGAGGAGCTTTTCTGGCCATATTTCAAAGAGACTGTGACTGCATATATGAAACAAGGATATATTATTCAGCTTCATATGGACACATCATGGACTGATCGGCTTCATTATTTACTTGAATTACCAAAAGGAACGATTTATTTACACATGGATGAACGGACAGACATTTTTAAAGCTAAAGAGGTATTAGGAGACCACATGGCGATCGAAGGGAATATCAAGCCAGCTTTATTTACTACTGGTTCCCCTCGTCATATTGAAGAAGCAACGAAAAAGATTATTGACGGGTGTGCCGAAGGAGGTGGTCTGTTTGTAGGATCTGAAATTCCAGATAATGCAAAACTAGAAAATTTGAAAGCAATGATTGAAACATGCAAGACCTATGGTGCGTACAGAAAATAGAATAACTCATTCTATCTCCTTTTCTCTATTAATTAAATCCCTCAAAGAGTATATCTATAGTAAGAAAATGAGAATGGTTTGAAATATTTCAACCAGAATTCCCGTCCAAGGTTATTGACTGATTCGAAATCTACACATAATCTTTTTTGACCATTTTCTATCGTCCAATTTACTGCCTGTTCTAAAAGCCGTTTACCAATATCTCTGTTGCGATAGCTTGGGGATACATAAAGTCCTGTAATACTAACCGAACCTGGATCTTGGACGATGCTTGACACATCCTCGGCTCCCGATTCGATTTGGATGAATCCAAAAGGTGTTCTAACATCGAAGGCTAACCAAAAAATATGATCAGGGGAATTTACCCACTTTTTATAAAATTGAATATCCGAGGTTTCTTTATGTAGGAAAATGGGGGCACGTGCAAGGTATTGTTCAAGTTCCAAACCCAAAGGTGATAGGATATGAAGATCTTTAGTCGTTCCAATTCTAATGTTATAATCTGTATTAATTTTGTCTTGTTTTAGAGAGAAATTTTTAGCATTCATAATGCCGTCCATCACATATTTTCCGAATCCAAGCCATGAAATCGTCTCTTGTACTAAATCATGGGCAGAAAACACACTAATCATATGGAAAGAATAACCACGATCAATCCAAATCGAAGCAAGTTCTTTATACATGTTGTAATATAACTCTGGTCTTGAAGTATCTGCGTAATGTCCCCATTCCGGAATATATATTGCATTGATTCGACCTTGATAAGATAGGATTTGCCGTCCGGTGAAGTATCCTATGACTTCTCCATCTTGCATTGCAACTATTCCAGGATAATTTGAAATCATTTCTTCAAGAAAGTTTCTCATCCGAACTTCTTTTTTGAGATCATCTGGTAGAAATGGAGTCATCTTGTATTGTTTATTATAGCTTTTTACAGCTAATGACGCAGCAGAATCTAGATGGCTATGCATAAATCTTTGAATCATCACTTTGGAACGTTTAGAAGTCATATACAATAAAAAATGACAATCCAGCAATATAAAATTACAGAATTGAGAAAAAAATGAATATCATATTATATTTTCTTACGAGGGAGTATTTTCAACGACAGCCACGACATCGCAAAAATGAAATAAACCCATTCACTTAGATACACTATCATATTACGTGGAATACTCCCGTACTCCTGGAGTATAAACCCTATAGTAAAAATTAGTGAGAATATTCCGGCTAAGAGAATAGTAATTGATGAAAGTTTATCAGTGTTAAATTCATGGGCTGCAAGGAAGAAATCTGTTATCGCGCTAAATGCAAAATATATGATTGCTATGATTTTGTGTATTTCGTAACTAATTGGCATACTTGGATTAAATGGGAAAATTCCTATAACCAATAAACTAGTTTGTGCAAGCAATGCGAAACACAAAATCATATATCGCAAAAATTGTTTTTCGATTTCTTTCGAAATCAAAATCATGAGCAGACTCACGAAAATAGCGATTAATGCTTCCATGATTCCCAAAGCAATAGTTGCTCCTATCGGACCTGACCCCAAATCGCTAATATAATTAGTCCATGGTCTAAAGGATGTATCAGAAATTAGAAATAAGACTAAAGCTACCACTAATCCAACATTTCCTGAGATTAGAGTAAGAAATGAATAGAGTTTTTTTTTCGACATAATAATTCGTCAATTTATGGATCGAACCCATACTTAAAGCTAATAGTAAAAAAAGGAATTAACTTGAAAAATTCATTTCAATCGGAAAACTTTGGTTAGTTTTTTACGTTTTTCCATTACTTGTACAACTTTACCCAATTCCATTGGAATATCTATTTTTTGCGGACATTTAGGAACACACGCGCCACAATTTATACACATGGATGCCCTACCGTTTGGTTTTTCACCA
>JAEOTN010000053.1 GCA_016839865.1 Promethearchaeota archaeon
ACTTTGAAATACCAGCATCAAGATGAATCTTACTTAGTTGCAGTATCCCTTGCTAGTATATTCAACGCTGTCGCAGTTGCGGAACAAGATGTCTCAAATGTACAAGCAGCAGGTATCACGAATGAAATTATGAATGTTGTAGGCAAAGATACTGAATGGTTATTTAATAGCACGTATTGTGATACACTGCGTAAAGATTTAGTATTTGAAGTAGAACACCATTCTTCTCGAAGGTTTTTTCTAATTGATTATGCTGTATTTGCTGGAGCTCCTGTGTGGCATGCAGAAACTTTAGATCAACGAGCGGAATTATTAAAAGAATTTGAAGCGGATTCTCCATCATTTGGCTGGGGTGCTGTTGCGGATACCGTATTAGATGAAGGAAAACTTAATACACAAACCTCTATAGCCGGTGCATTTCATATACCTTCAGATTGGTGTAAAGATCTTTCTGTATTTGCAGCAATTCAAGTACCTGTTCAGCAAAAATCAAAACCAGCGGTTTCAGTTGAGGAGAATGTTCATTATGCAACTATATTACTTAGTGATGGAGATAATTTACAATGGATGATGACGGATTATAGTGGATCTCAATGGTTTGGTAACGACCACCGAGGGGAATTTGCAATGGGGTGGATGATTCCTCCTGCAATGGCTGATTTAGCTCCACTAATCTTACGAGAATATTACAACAATGCAAGTGTTGGAGATCGTTTTGTAGCGGGAAACTCAGGAAATGGAGTCTTATATCCAACACGCTGTCATTGGGCGGATATTCATATGAATCGGAGTGCTGGAATTTTTGCAAGAGCAGATATCACATCAATGGTGATTCAAGATTGGGGTTGGCATAAGGAATCATTTGAATCTGCAGCACAATTAGAAGGAATCCAGGGAATTTTTTACAATGATTATCAGCTATATGACCTACAATCCGGTAATATCATGTGGTTTGAAGATAAACCCGCAGTTTCCATGAAATATAATTATTGGATAACAGCGGGACAGGAAGCCAGCGTCATTTCCAGAAAAATTAATCGAGCCTCACGGAATATTAATTCATTTAATGCTTATTCTGCAATCGTAGTACATGCGTGGAGTCATGGTATGGAAGATATATCCAACATGGTTGAAAATTTCGCTGACCATGTACGTGTTGTTGACCCAGATTCCTTTCTTGAATTACTTACTGCAAACGTAGCTCATCGAAATATTAACTTTAGCAAAATTACTAAAATTCTCATAACAATAGGATGTGTGGTAACAGTCTCTGTGAGTCTTGCTATTATTCGAATAATACGTAAAAAAAGAGGTAAAGAGCGTATACTAATCCTAAAATTTCCAAAATTCTTCAAAACTAAAAAGAAAGCCAGTGGTAATAATTAATTCAATGTGTTCTATTTTTTAGATCCTTTGTTCGAATGTATGGGATTAACTTAAACAATTTCTTAATTATCTCAGTATGAAGATAAAATTCAATATGATCATTGGAATTGCAATGAGTATCTTATTTCTTGGTTCAATTATGTTGGGAGTTATCATTCCATTAAACCGTCCTAAAATCACTGTCAATTTTCATCCTTCGATGATGAGATCGTATCCAGGAAATATAGCATGGTTAGTTGCAGAAGTAGAGAGTGATGAGTCTATTGATTTTGAGGTAGAAACTGACTTGGAAATCCCAATTGAATCCAACATTTGGTCTACCAGCATTTCCAGTTATATAATAGAAATTTTTCTACATCCAACAGAGAACCTTATTGATAAGGAGATTGGGGTGAATCTGTTTGCAATTACTAGTAAACAAAAACTCCCTATTGGGAGTTCAAATATTCAAGTAATAAATTGGACATCTCAGATTCTTTCTGATGATATTTTGAATATTCGAAACCAGTTTTTGAACTATATTGAAGCTAACACGTCATTTACCAACATAAATTCAAGTACTAATTGGAATTTTTGCGGTACTGTTCCTATCTTAATTGTGGAGCATTATCTCTTCAAGTCAGAATTTTGGGAGATGGAAATTTCAAGACACGTTATGATTCAACCTCATGATTGGATACAGGTGTATCTACGTCCCAGAAATCAAGCTAATCCAGCGGTGTGTTTAAAAGTCGACTCTTGGGGGGGTGATAATAGCTCGATTTATGAGATAGAACCTCCATCTGAAATATTTCGATAATCCTTTTGTTATTTCTTTCCCCTTTGATGATAGTGGTTAAGTTGCCTTTTTGTTATTAGTTCAGAACTAGAAGCTTTAAGTGAACAAGCATAACGTGCAGCGATTTGACCCCGTAGGATGGATTCTTCTATGTCATATCCTTCAATAAAGTAACTTGATAAGAATCCAACTCCTAGTGAATCTCCGGCACCATTGCTATCAATAATAGGATCATCAATCATTTCGACAGGAGGGTAATACCATATTCCATCTTTTGATCCAACAGCACAACCCTCAGAGCCCATTCCAGCAACTAGGAGCAAATCAGGCTTTCTTTTCAAGAAATATTTCATTAATGGTCCTGGATCTTTATAATTTACAGACGAGAAAAACAACACATTTGCTGAATTCACGAAATCTTGTCGATAATCATCATCTAAGGATACAATATCTTGTAGATCACAAGAAATTGTATGTCCAAGGTTTTTAGCAGTCTGTAATAGATCACGTGACCAATTCATCAAATTGAAATGTGAATACTTAGTTTTACTGAGAAATTGTTCACAACTTTCTAAGTCCACTTTTACATCCATGTGTCTTTTTCCATCATAGAAATTCTTTCTTCTTCCATCTGGATACATAAAGTTGACACTTCGACGAGATTCCCGACTTGGATCAATAAACTTAAGAAAGGTTATACCGTCTTTTTTCAGTTCGTCTTGTATAAACTGTCCTAGATGATCATTTCCAATATAATCTATCAAACCAGTTTCGTAGCCTAATTGTGCAAATCCACGAGAATAATACCCACCAGCTTGACCAACATAATCAATATTTTCAGTAAAGTTCGCTTCTACCGAGAAATCGATCTCTTCTGATTGAAGGTAGATATTCGTATCAATACCAATTCCACCGATCACAATTACATCCAAGTCCATACCGAATCAACAAGTCTCAGAATTGAAAAACTTAACTACTGTAAAACTGAACCGTACAATATGAGTCAGAAGATCGTCGTTGTTGGTGCAGGTAGCCTACAGTTTGGTTTAGGAACGTGTGGAAGCATCTTCAATTCCAAAGTGTTAGAAGGGTCAACAGTTAGTTTGCACGATATTGACGCAGAGAATTTAGAATACGCACGAGCCGCATGTCAAGATAAGATTAATCATGATAAATTGAACTTCACCTTAGAAGCGACTACAAACCGAGAAGAAGCCCTAAAAGGAGCAAATTTTGTAGTCTCAGCTATCGAAGTTGGTCCAAGGTTTTACTGGTGGGATTTAGATAGACAGGTACCAGGTTTGTACGGAAAGGGAAAATATGGTAGTACACAAGTGTTCGGGGAGAATGGTGGAGCCGGTGGAATGTTTCATGCAATGCGTATAACCCCCCCAATCTTAGAGATTTGTGGAGATATTATGAAAATCGCCCCATCGGCAACTTTTATTAACTATTCCAATCCCATGAGTAGGATTTGCTTATCAATAAAAAGAAAATACCCCGATCTGAAAACGGTAGGACTCTGTCACGAGATTGGATTTGCTGAATATCACCTTCCAAAGATGTTTGATATTCCATTTAAGCAAATTGAATTATGGGCTGGGGGATTAAATCATTTCGGTGCAGTTATCAAAGCCAAGAATAAGGAGACAGGTGAGAATCTAATTCCAGCAATACGTGAGAAGGGTGTTAAACGATTGAAAATATGGAATAGGGTATTCCCATTCTCCTCAGCAGTTCGATTAACAAGATATATACTAGAGAATTTTGGATACATGCCATATACAAGCGATTCTCATTACGGAGAATATTTACCTTGGGCTAGAGATGTGGTAAACAAATTTGGAATAGCACGATTCTATTGGTTCTACAAGAATGTGTATACAAAATTCAACTATATTAACATTAGGAGTAAAGTCCGAAGAAACAAAGGATATAAAGCCGTCAATCCTGATCATGAACGCGCAATTCCGATAATCGAAGGAATCGTTTCGGATGATAATCATCATGAAGTTTCCGTCAATCTTCCAAATAATGGAATTATCACAAACCTTCCAGAAGATTTGGTCGTTGAATGTCCTGCAACTGTCAATAAATCCGGTGTTCATGGAATCCCATTAGGTGATTATCCTGAGCCCCTTGTTGGTTTATTACAAAGAGAAGCAAATCTTCAAGATTTAATTGTGAAGGCAATTCTCAATAAATCACGTAATTACGCAGTTCAGGCATTACAAGCTGATGGCAATTTTCCACGAAAATACTTGATTGACCAATTCTTAGATGAAATGTTAGAAATCCAAAAAGACTGGGTACAACTCCTCCCCTAAATTCCGGTCAATATTCAAAAGGGTGAGAAGTCTTTGCTATTTTTTATTTATTTCTTCCAATAATGGATTAAACGGAATTCTTTTTATGTGGTCAATAAGAGAATGTAGTGTGAAATCATTCGTCATTGCTATAATAATTTTAAGTGTAATTTTGGGTGTCATCATTCTCCTATATATAGCTTTTAAGAGGTGGAAAAAATCAGCATCTAGAGTAATGGAGGATGGAGAAGTAATGGAGACAGAGACGGGAAAAATCCATTATAAACTCACTGGAAAGGGACCGGTGTTATTTTTTATGCATGGAGGACCGGGAGGAATAGATCAGGATATCTTTCTTGATAGTATCATTGAGGAAGGATTTTCAATACTGAGTGTTTCAAGACCTGGATATCTAAGAACACCCTTTATGCCCCTATCATATGAGGAACAAGTAAATCAGTATATAGAATTACTGGATAAATTAAAAATCGAGAAAGTTGTTCCCATGGGATATTCAGCCGGAGGTCCTCTCGCACTTAATTTTTCTAATAAATACCCCGAGAGGACTCATGCTCTGATAATGGAAGCCGGTGTAAGTACCGAATACAATGTGACAAGTGAACAACTAGATTCATTTTGGATGAAATTGTTACAGAGTAAAGGAATAGGTGATTTCTTGAGTTGGATTGCTGCAATAATGGTAAAAATCGCATTCAAAATGACATTCAAAAGTATAATCAGCTTAGAAACCTTACTTGACAAAGAAGGAATTAAAAAATTTGTTAAGCTGGTTTCAAATGACAAGGAGAGAAGAAAATGGATAGTGAATCTGTTAAAAACCACTGGACCGATGAGTTTAAGAAAACTTGGTTTGAATCATGATATTAAGCTTTTATTGTCACTCAAAAAAATTCCAGTTGATAAGATTAATGTTAAATCTTTATTAGTCTATAGTAGAGACGATAATGATGTCAAATGGTCAAATGCTGAATATCTCGCAAGTAATCTCAAAGATTTCGAGTTAGTAGAGACACACGGTGGTCATCTCATGTGGGTTGGAGAGGACATGGAAAAAATATCAAACAAAAGAATTGAATTTTTGAAATCGATAAATTTTGATTTAAAAGCGTAGCGATAAACAACTTAACCCACCATCCAACTTCTGATACTCAGACATTTCAATTTCGATCACGTCAAATCCATTATCTAACAGTCTTTTTTTAGTGTGAGGAAATCCTTTAGGAACAATTATACTATCATTAACTCGCAGCGAGTTCGCAGCATAAATTTCTTCTTTCTCCACACTAATCTGTTTATATTTCTGGAATACTGGATTTTTCTGGAATTCTTTACTTAAAAGCAAAACTCCATCCCCAAGATAATTTACTTCGGATTTCAGATGTAAACAGTGATCAAATTTTACGAATTCAGTTGAAAAACCAAATTTAGATAACGTGGTTTTCAGTTGTGTAGCACCCTCAATATTAGTTCTCTTTGATAATCCGATATAGTAGGTGTCCTCTACTCTCATGATATCCCCCCCATCTAATGTTCCAGGAGGAACAATGTTGAATAATTTGTCTTGAGTATAGTATTCCATTAGCTTCAACCGAATAGATACTTCCTCACCACTTCGAGAAGGTTCAATCATATTGCATATCACGGTAATTTTTTCATTCACGATTGCTGTATCTTCAATGAAACAGGAATCCGGATAATTTTCGTCAGCATCCATACAATAAACGTTTACATTACAAGATTTCAACGCTTTAACATATTCATGATGTTGTTTCAGAGCGAGTTCGAAATTTGGAATGCCTAAATTCGAAGTGGTTAATCCGTTAACCATATTCCTACAAGGAGTTCGCACAATTGCGGTCGAAATTCGCATTAATTTCTATTAGTTATAATAAGAAAATAAAAATTGAGATTTTGTTTTGGTTTTAGATCGAGTACAAAACGGCTACATAAAGTGAAAACTTCCAAGGGGCGGTTGTTTTTGGATAGTACAATGCCTCAACATCCTCATTTGGCTCTAGTTGATAATTGGCTTTATATACATCCATTGCAGTAGCGCCAATAAGATCATCGTCATTCTCAAGTTTTTTAAAATCTTCATCAGCTAATCTCACAGCTTGGACAAAACCTCCGTCAAGTATCTTATCAAATTCTTCCTTTGTCTTGATATAGCCTTCTGCTACGAGGGTCTTTACCGCATCTACCATATATGGTTGAAATGTCTCTAAAATGTTAATTTCTCCAATTTCGCTTTTATTCATTATCAAAATTAATGCTATAGGTTCTTTTGCCATTTTTCATCATCATTACGAATACTTTGATAATTATTTAGCTATTTAGGATTAAAAGGGGAATTCTTCAATTTTATATGAAAATTCAACGAGAAACTAGATTTTGTTAAGCAAACTCTACAAAATCTGCTAAAATTTATTGGTGGATCCCAAAGTAGATCGTGTTTTCTTTTTCAAGTAAATCACAGCAATTTTCTGTATTTTTCATTTTTTACTTCTTCTACAGCATTTGCTTCTTCTTCCTCATTCAGCAGCAATTTTTTATTATCTCGAACAAATTTCCAACCAAACCCCTTAACATCTGCTAATTTCCCAGTTATTCCTTTAGGGTTACCAGTTTTAGTGTAAACAATTTCAGTGTTGAGCAGTTCCGTGAAAAAATTAATAGGGCACTTGAATTCTTCGATTAGCTGCTGACTTTTTGTAGGACCAACTTTGAACAAACCTTCTAAAACGTAAGCTTGACGTTCTTTCAGTGTAATTGATTTTGGAATTCTACGAGCTATGCCCCGATCTGTGTATTCTCCTTGTTGGCGTTTCGCTATGCGATACAAAGCGGTTGCTGTATCAGTTGTATTTCTTGTTGGAATTATGGGAATACCTAATCTTAGCGCAATTGCCATCATTGCTCCATAAATCGAACTTGCTCTCTCATCTCCACCAGGAGGACCGAAGGCTTTATCAAAACTCTCTAAAATCAGAATTGGTTTTTCCACAGCATCACTTAGTCTCAGTAATTGTTCAAATACGTTACTTGTATTAGAACCTCCGAATACCGAAGAACGAAAATCATCCCCTCGTTTTCGTTCTACTGCTGTATTCCCTGAACATAGATAGTCTCCTGCATCAAGAGTCTCGATAATCACTGTAGCTCCGAGATCTTTTAGCTTCTTACCAATTCTGCTACTCTTTTCTCGTGTATCTACAATGATCATAGGTTGTGCGTCTTTTTCTCCAATCTTCAATTCCTCTTGATAGGAACTTCCATAGTGCTTTTTGAGAATATCAGTGAATAAAT
>JAEOTN010000307.1 GCA_016839865.1 Promethearchaeota archaeon
TGAATAACACATTCCATGTATCCACTTTTCGAACCTAATATCAATATGGTGTCATTTTCTTCAATATCTAACAGTTGAGCTATGATCCCAATCATATGGGGTGCACCAGTACTTCTGGAGTATGATTGATGAGAATAGAATGGAAGGGGTTGGTTCTTATAGAATCTGTTAAATAATTCCTTTAGAATGGCTTTTACATCTTCAGAATCTATATTTCCCCTTAATTTTCTTTCAGGGGGCAGAAAAGAAGCAATCATATCTTCAGTGATGAAATCTTCGATACGTATATTGCGCATTGCTTGAATGACTCTTGCATCACGCAGGAGTTCACTTACATTCATTGATTCGAGCATTCTGTAGAGAAGTTCAGTGTTGGGTTCCTTGAATTCATTTAACAGATGCTCTAAATTGTCAATCATGGCACTCCCCCATATTTCCCATCACACATCGTATATTTAGTTTTTCCTATAGTTTTTAAACAAAACACAGTTTTTCCGAAACTTATGTTAATGAGTTTCAGCATGATGTTATGATTGTAAACAAGAATAAGTAAATACCTCTAGAACCATTTAATCGTATGTCAAGTGATAAACTACATTGGTCTGATATTGTATCACCTATGATGACTCGCGATGAATATGATATTAAATTTAAGGATGAAGCACCAATCCAAGAAAATTATGCCAAATACATCCCGAAATCTGAAGTAATTAAGAAAATTAGTGATATTTTATCTTCTAAAAACAAAACTATCAAGATTTTAGCAATGGGGGCTGCATGGTGTAAGGATTGTAAAAATCAAATACCCTACTTACTAAAAATAGTGGATGCATTACCATCTGAACGGGTAGCAGTCAGATTTTTGTACGGAATAAAAACAGATCCTTATCGTAAACAAGGAGATATTAAATGGTCCGCACGACATTCCCCTCCTGAAGCAGTAAATCCAAAATTTGCTGCAAATAAAATTCCCATGATTTACTTCTTTAATTCCACTGGATCGTTACTTACAATGATTGAGGAGCGTCCTCAAAAATATCCCACAATTGAAGAAATTTTACTATCAGTTCTTGAGTGATCCTGCTAATTCGATTAATTGTCTTTATTTCTTTTTACTTCTGTTTCTTTTCCAGTTGTTTTGAGATATTGAATAATAGAGATCCTCACAATACTCACCTTCAAAATAACCAGCATCCTTGATTCTTGCTTCTAGTTGGAACCCGATACGTTCTGCACATTTTTGGGATCTAATATTTGGAGCATAGATTATTGCAGTTATTTTGTTTAAGTTTAATTCACCAAAAATATAATCTACCAGCATTTGAGTTAATTCTGTTGCTAGTCCTTGTCCCCAATATCTTTTTTCCCCAATTAACCCACCAATTGAACACTTTCTGCGAATCCAATTGATTTTCGAAATATCCGCCATTCCAATTGGTATATCATCTGCTATGTGCCAAATTTCGAAATTAATTTTCGAATTACTTGATTTAGAAATTATTTCTGCTAATTCTATTTTTGATAGCGGTACCGAATTTCCAAAATATTTCCGAATTTCCCAGTCATTTTGCCATCGAAAATAGAGATTGATATGATCTGGATTAATCGGTGTCAATATAATTTGAGAACCCTTAAGAAAAATCGGTGGTAATTCCGGGCTTGATTTGTTCATACATCTGGTAGGATTTCTTTTTTCAAAAACTCTAGGTGAAACAAAATAATTAGAAACGTTTTTTAAAGATTTTATAGGCTCTCAGATAAGTTTTTACGGGAATTACCTTTGGATTGCGAATAAAGGAACTTGACAATACCCCATCGCAACGAGAACACAATTTCGAATTACGTACCCATTCCTTAAACTCCTTGTAGTGAGCTGGATAATGACAATGAGGACATAATACTATACTATCTCTATCGGATGTACTAGGTAACTCAAAACAGAAGATACACATGAAATCCTCCTTACTTAATACAGCTGTTTTCGGTCGCAGTTTCAACAATTCTTTCTTACTCATTGAAGATGTAGCAGGTTTTGAAACTGGT
Organism: Promethearchaeota archaeon; assembly: GCA_016839865.1. The sequence goes on from JAEOTN010000307.1 coordinate 2,044, forward strand.
TTTTTTTTAGTAGATGATCCTCTTTTTGAAGAAGATCGTGTAGTACGTGACGGACCTCGAGAAGTGGAACTGGATTTCCTTCTGACAGCTTCGGCTTTTTTTCGTTGAGCTTCCTCCTTCCTTCTCTGTTTTTCCCATTCTCTACGTCTCTGTTCCGAATCTCTAGCTCGTTGTTCACTCCGACGTGCTGCAGCAGAAGTGGAATCCGCTGCTTTTATTCGACGATCTATATCGTTCATTCGAGAAGTGAGGTTCTCTAAATTGTAGGAGGACATAGAACGATTTCGAGTTATCATTCCGAGAATTCCAAAACACACGATAATGCTCATATGAACGATAATGTAAACATTTACTCCAGAAAGGGATGAAAAATCTAGAAAATCTATGAATATAACTTCCTGACGGATAAGAATATAGATCAAATCAAATCCAAGGAATAGGAATCCCATAAGTATTGTGAACTTTCTCCCATTAAAGGATTTATTACGAATAAATATGGTGAAATAACGTGTTATCGAAAACAGAAGAAGAAATATTCCGAAAACAAAGTAAGGTAGTGAGAAAATTGTCACCCAGAGATTTATCTGGAGCACGGTGTCAGGAAACAAACGTTGGATGAGGATTGGTGAAAAATCACCCCAGATTCCATAGAATGCAGATATCAACAAATTCCCAAATATTAACATTCCACTATTTAATGCAGAGCGATATTCACGCATTTTTTTGATGCGGATAAATACTCCTACCGTGTAAGATGCCCAAATCCCGATAAACAAGAATGTGAAGAATCCTGTTAACGAATTTCCTGGAGTGTATCCTAATATCAACCCAATTACAAGACTGAGTCCAATTAAGATTAAATAAATCACTATTCGGGGTATCTTGTTTTGCACATGAATCACCGAGAGTAGTCTCATCCACCCGAAGATTCGTCATATTCTAAGAAAATTTTTTTTCCTTCCACTAGGGGATTCACAAATTCAACCAATCCAGGTAAGGATTTTGCATCCAAATCTCCTTCAATTGCGAAAGGAACCTTAAACCACTTCTGCTTTTTCAAATTTGCTCGGAAAATATTGAATCCGAGTGTAGTTCCATCTATCTCACACGGATCAATTACTAGGGCTACCGATTTATCCCAAAGCTTCTGATATCGAGATTGGGTTCCCATGTCTTCTGAGCTGAGGAACAATCCATAAGATGGATGGGAATGATACCAACCACATATAAATTGCCTATGAGCGGTTAAATCTTTGTAAGCATGAACAAAATTCTTATAATCTTTAATCTCAGCGTATACTGCATTTCCATGTCCCATTGGATATGCATCTTCAATAGTTAGTATATCTTTTTTTTCATCATATTTTCCTGATAATAAGCCGATTACTTCAACCCAATCATCCTTAGGGACCTTGTCATTAGCATATTTCAGAGCATGAGAAAGAATTTTCATGATCGGTTTAATTTGAATTCGTACTTGCTCTTTTCTTTTCGCTTCTTTAACAGGTTCTACCTTTGATGGAGAAATTGTTACTACAGGTGGTGTTTCATGGACTATTTTATTTTGGATTGTTTCTTTCTCTTCAGATTTTAATTCGTTATAAATCTCCATGAGAACTTCCTTTTTAATTTCATTTCTCAATTTCTGCAACATTTCGTTTTTCAATTTTTCTTTAAGGTTTTTAATATCCTTAGGTTCTTCGTCGCTCATCTAGGTAGATCTCCTATAAAATTACCATTTCTTATGTGCATATTTCTTTACTAAATTTCTGACTTTTTTATCGAATTTTCTTTGATTATCCATCATTTCCAAAGCAGCTTTCTTGTTAAACACATCGGTTGGGTTAATAAATTCTCCTCTGGTATTAAGCATAGCAATAATTGCTTGTATTACGGTCACTGAAGTCTTGGATGGGCTCCATCCTCCTTTCTTTCCAATATAGTTTGGATCCACCAACGCTAAACATATATTCCGTTGACCAGGATATTCTGATGGTTTAGGCCAGAAATTAGGATGCCAAATTGGGGTATGTAGTCGCACGAACGGAGGTTGACTAGGATATTCTCTGGGGAATTTCATTTCTAATTTGAAATAACCTCCTTGATAAGAGCTTCCTTTAGGTCCTTGAATTAAGATCTTTAAATGGTCAATGCTTTTATTCCCGGCATTAAAGGCTTTCAATTGTTTGATGATGCCCTGTTTATACAATTTCTTCAATCGGGCATATTCTTGGGTTATTCGTTTTTGTCTGCTAGACATCTTTTGCATCAATTTACTATTTTTTTATTTGTAATATGTGTTATTTTGTTCTATGTTTTAAAAACACGCACAGTAACGTAAATATCCCCTTTTTCGAATCCGGAAAGGGTTAGTAACGAGAGTGAGAAAATTTTATTCTCATGGACCGTTTTTTCTAAATCCAACTCACGGATGGTATTAAAATCCGGTACGGTCAGGATTGGTTCCATTTCCGGATCTAGTTGATATCCCCTCTTTTTTAACTCTTCAATTATCGTATGTAAGGGTTGTTCCTTGCGTAGATAGATTTCCTCGCGTAAGACATGATCCCCACATTGGGAACATTTCTCATTCCGCGGTTTATCTAAATGATAAAATCTAGTAGTCATTCCATTATAGATGATATACTGTTTGTTTGGAATCCCTAATCCTTCATTCCCTCCGAGATAATTCAGAATTTTGATGACTTCATGGGATTGCATACTCGCAATTACTGCATTAATGGTTATAATTCCCGGATCATGGTGATCAATAATTTGGATTATTTCTTTCGCTTTGAATGAAGGTTTAAACCCATATCTTACAACTAACTCATTGGCATGGTCCTGTAGGAATTTAACTTCGGTCAGATTTTTTGCATTGGGGGGATTTGAATTTAGATCTTCAAATTTCATCATTGCTTTGAATAAACAATGAATTCGTTTACGAGGTATCCCCACCACTGTACAGGCTGCCATATCATCGCTTTCAGTGGCCGATACTGGATAGCATTCAAAACATGCATTCACTTTGGGAAAAATTGTATAGATGTGACCGCTATATTGGTTCACTCCTCCATCCACGAAAGGCTTATTAAAACGGATAGCATGAGTATTCAGGTTTAACCGAGCTTGCATTGAATCTAATCCACCTATGATTACATCTGCTTTTTTGAACAGCACTGGTGGAAGTTGCTCAAGGGATGAATGATATCCTGTAATCGTAATATTAGTGTTGATTTTTTTTAACATATCCACAGCTGCTAGAGCTTTTGGACGAGCAACTTCTGCATCAACAAATAGAAGTTGTCGATTTAGGTTGGAATGTTCTATCACATCTAAATCAACTAAATCTATGTGTCCAACACCAACCATTGCTAAATTTTTCACAATTTCGCAACCTAATCCTCCAACTCCCACCATCAATACACGAGAGTTTTTTAGGATACTTTGTCTCCATCCTTTCAAGCGAAATTGTCGATCATATAATTCCCTTTCCTCTTCGGTTAGATCTTTTGAAAAAAAATCTGATTCTGACATGCCAAGTTACTCTGTAGGTTCAATATTTCTGCTAATTTAATCGTAAAAATAGTAAAAAAAAATTATTATATTCCAGCAGTGCTTGCTGGGATTAAAAGTACGGTATCTCCATCTTTTAGGGGATAGTCTTTCAAATAATTTCCATCATCCATAGTAATTCCACCATGGCTCAAATGGAAATCTGAGGGATCCACACCAAACATGGAACCAACTGTCTGTTTTATATCACCGACAGTGTTTCCCGTATTTACCAATAATTTCTGCTTCTTTTCACCAGGTCCAATTGTAGACATAAAGAAAACCGAAAGGTCATCTCCTGCTACTCGTGGTGCTGGTGTTTTAGAAGCTACTTCTGAGGGGGTTTTAGAATCTACCTCAGGTTCATCTAATTCTTCATCTAAATCTTCATCAAATTCATCTGACATTTTTGTTTCACATCGATATTTTTTGTTAAAAAAATATACCTAAATCACCAAATGTGAATTTAAAAATTTATGTAGAAATCATCAAAATTTGATTTTTGTTGACATTAAGACAATAATTTTTTGAGGTAATATTTTGTATTCTTATTATGGGTCGCAAGGATATCAAATCAAAAATTCCAAAAAAGATCGTTTCAAAAACTCCTGGATCGTATTCAGAGGTAGATCCCAATGAGATTCGTAGGCAAAGGGAAAGATTAGAGGGAGAA
>JAEOTN010000308.1 GCA_016839865.1 Promethearchaeota archaeon
AATTCCCATTTTCCCTCCTCCTTGTTGGATTTAGGATTTCTATTCCGTTTGATTGATCCATACGGGATTTCACATCGAACATATTCTGAATTCAAATTGAGTGGGAAGAAGTATTTGAGAAGTGTTTTTTTATCCTGAAGAACGACATTGAATTTTACATCAACTACATCAGAATGAGCTCTGATTGCAAAAGTTAATTCAATTAAGGACTTTTTAAACATATACGTACTTGTAATTGTCACTTTATTCCCAACATTCTCAACTTTGGGTTTTTTAACTAATTCGACTGAAACTGGATACTTTGTGTATTCTCGATCAATATTCCAAGCTGGATAACCTTGATTTTTCCTCATAGGTTCATTGTATACAGTAACGCGAGCTCCTCTAAACTTTAACTGGTGTTTCTTTATAGTATTGTTTTTCATTACGAGTTTTTCAGTGCTCTCCTGCACGTTATTTCTCTCACCATAAAGGAAATTTGATATAGATCGTTGGTTTTTCAAATTCAATCCAATTAGATTACCTGTTTTCTTGGAGAATTCAACTTCTAAAAATTCATTTTCGATTATTATTGATGAATTATGAGATTTTACCAGTATGTCTTTGTTTAGTTTTTCGTCCCATTTTCTTAAATCATGCCGATTAATTATGAGAATTGATAGAGGATTCATATCCTTGATGAAGTATTCATCGTTATCACCCTTTATCACAACATCATTTTTCACAGGTACGGGATTATATAATACAATATCTCCTTTCTTGGATGGTAACGCAAGATCTATCTGGGATAGGCAACTTTTCAGTAACTCTTGCATATTTTGAATTACAAAATCATGCTCCTTCCATGTAAGTAGATACACCTCGGGAATAGAAGAGCCTGGAAGAATATCATGAAATTGATTGAAGAGTGTTTTTTGCCAACAATCGTCGATTAATTCTTTGGGATATTTATATTCGAAAAATTGTGGTGCAAGTATCATCATGCTGTTGAGAAATTCTGCAGCAATTGTTAATTCTTCTGATTGACGATTCCCCTTTTTAACTCGTGCTTGTGTTGTGAGACATCCTCGATGATATTCTAAATACATTTCATCGTCCCAAGTAACGATTATGTCTCCGACATCTTTTTTGAGGATTTCAAAATAGCGATGTGTATTTGTGTGTTTGAACCCTTTACTGAAATTTCCATAATATTTTGTTAGATTTTCCATGTATTGAATTTCCGTGAAAATAGGACCTTTACCTCCATCTCCTTTTCCATAGAACCATCCAAGAGTACGAACATGGTCATCAGAGAGTGAATCCTCCATATCTTGTAATGTTTTACTTGAATTAAACACGAATCCTTTATCCTTAGGTCTACGAGACATTTTCTTGTATAATCCAAAATGCATCCGAGACATTATTTGGAACTTGAACATGTGAGTAAAAATTTCACTTCCATCTAATCCACGCCAGATATAGTTCGAGAATGGAAAATCAGAATGATCATTCCATGTGAGCTTTGTAGTCCAAAACGATTCTGCTCCAGATTTTACCAAAATCTGTGGTAATGAGTAGGGAAAACCAAATACGTCTAATAGAGATTCAACTTTGCTGATCTTGCCAAAATTTCTCAAATAGTATAACTGTCCATATAATCTTTGCCTTACTAGAGCCTCTCCTGAACACATTCGCAGCGCTGGTTCAATCCACATTCCACCACAAGTATCAATTTTGTTTCTAGCCACTTGTTCTTTTACATCCACCCAGATCTCTGGATCATATCTCTTAATCCAGTTGAAATATTGAGGAGTAGTCATTGAAACGCTAAAATAAGGATACTGTTCGATATGCTTCAAAGCGGCGTAAAATGTTTTGTAAGCACGAATTTTCGTATCATTGACCGACCACAACCATGCTGCATCAAGATGTGTTTGGGCAATAGGATAAATATCGTAATCTTTTATGTGAAATACTTCTTTTGGGCTGAACGGAAATGATAAATTCTTAAAAATTTTTGTAAATAATTCCAGTCGTGCAATTTTTATTGGGACTTGATAGTAATCAAATTCTGAATCATGTAGAAACTTTTTAAATTTGATATAAGAAGGAGCATAAATTACCGAATCATAATATTTCTCGATTCCCGGTCGGATTTTTCTCATATATCCTATTTCTATACTATTTTA
>JAEOTN010000054.1 GCA_016839865.1 Promethearchaeota archaeon
GATACCCTTTTTGGTATATTCTTAAACCATTGATGAAACAATGAGTTAAGACCAAATAATCTGGCAAAATTCGCACTGGTGAGATTTTGAGATTGTATTATCCATGGGTACAACCAATCCCAACCCTTTTCTTCCAAAAACGAAAGTAAGTTCAAATTCTCTTCAAAATAGCCTTGATCCTTTTGATGTGCAAGATTTTCTTGTCGTCGAGACTTTTTTCGTGGTGGTTTATCAACTATCTTCTTCCATTTTTGCGAAAATAATAACATATCAGAATTTTTTCTTCTCAGATAGGTGTGAATACAGTCTCCATTTACTGTTATATGAATTTCTGGTTTTGCAATAGACTCATTACTATCTATTGAGTGCAAAAATTCTTTAGGAAATAGATATTCCTGAATTTCCAGATTCATTTGTATTGAATATGCCTCTATCCTCATTCTATGAATAGATTCGAGATTTGTTTTCACAACTCCATTAACGATCTAGAAAAGAAAAGTGTTACGCTATCGTTTAAGGAAATTCCCATTTTCATTTAATCGAGAGTGCAAACCTAATACTCGTATCATAAGATCTCTATCATCCAAAGCTTTTTCGAATGCAAGGTCAACACTCTCCTCAATAATAATGTTGGAACATAACGGGGCACCGTTAGGAATAAACGAACCAATTAAAGGTACATCTCGAAACTCTAATCCTTGCAGATCGACCAACACATGAAAATCAATGGGACTGAAATATATCACTTTCATATATACTTTGGAATCGGGAAAACAAGCGTCATTAGGCAAATCCCCTTTCTCAATACTTTTCAAATGTTTTTGAATTAAATTTTCACCCGTAGAGGCTAATACTAGATCAATTGTCCCTTGAAATCGAGGATTCACCTCCATGAAATACACTTGATCACCTGATAAAACAAAATCAATTCCATTTGATCCTTGAAGTTGTGCAAATTTAGTGACAATTTCTGCTATTTTATTAAGCTCTGAGCTTAATTCTGAATTATCTTTGTGATTTGGATTCGAAATTTCTTCACTCATGATGTTTCCACAGTAAGTGAAGTTTCCCTTGCATCCAAAACGAAGTTCACCTATGATTTGTTTTGAAATTGTATGTAGTTTTGCTTGGATTCCATTAGCTATTATAGAACAACTCATAGGTGTACCATCAATGAATTCTTGCAATATATAGGGTGGTGAGCGTATTTTTTTGAGGTTTTGATAAGTTTCGATCAATTCCTTTTCATCGTTGATTAAATATACTCCAAATCCCCCTCCTGATTTTTCACTTTTTAGGATGCAGGGAAAAGAAAGCCAATCTGACTGGTTATCAAAAAAATCGGTTATCTCACCACTTACATAAATTTTTTTTCTATCTTCAACAAAATCAGATGGATTGTAAACTACATATTCATATCCGTCGTTTTTCTCCTTAAAAATAATTGATAGTGGATATTGTATTGAACGTTTGGATAAATATGGATATAATTGTTTAAGTTCTCTGACACGGAATCCATTTGTGGGATTATTTCCCACATAATTTGCATAACTTGCAACCTTTTTCCATGCATCTATATCATTTTCAAAAGAACTTCCTGCAATAAGATAATCACATTCATTGATTCGTTTATTATGTGATTTTAGTACTTGAGCCATGTATTGTGCTGCTGAAAACTCTAATTTCCCTTCATTATTTCGCTGCTCTTCCAAATTAACATAAATGAATTCGTCCGCAAGACGTCGAAGATCCATATCAGCAAAACAATCTATAGCTAAAGTGTTTAATCCTGCATATTGTGCTACATAATTTAGAGAACGGACTGAATACCCTACAATAGCAATTTTTTTATTCAATAAATATGGATCATTAGGTAAAGGTGGTACTCCCTTCCAGTCATCTCGTTTGCAACTATGCGGGACTTTCATAAGGTGAAATAACCCTTCTCATCATTAAAAAGTTCTGAGATAAAATTGACAAAAACATAACAATTATATCATTTCTTAAATTAATCACCTTTATAATTAATTAAAAACGTGCATTTCTCATGCGGAGAAGAACAAAAAAACTATTAATACGCTTGATCCCTATCACAGTGATATTACTTGGGATAGTTACTGGATTTTTGGTTGAATATTTTTTACGAATACCCAATGAATGGTATACTGGCACACCGTTAGGTGAATATGATGTAAATCCAAGTGTCGCTTTTAATGTGGATACTCAGAACAGTCTTGTTTATATGAGTTCAAGAAATTCTTGTCTAGTTCTTGATGTGGATGATCCCTCCAGTCC
>JAEOTN010000309.1 GCA_016839865.1 Promethearchaeota archaeon
ATCTTGGATGGATCAAATCGAGCAAGGAATTTACCAGCAATACGCAATCTAGAATCAGTTGCATTGATGTTTATAACAAATAAACCATAGCTTGTCGTTCGGTAAATCCACGGTTCGGTGTATTTGGTCTTCAATTTCGTCCCGATATGGACACCCGAAGCCAAGTATTGCTCTCTTTCAATTAACAATAATTGTTCTTGCTGTTCTTCTTGTATTTCTTGAACTTCCTCTTCAGACATATTCTTGCTCACCTTATTAAACATGCAAAATAAAATTTGTTGTTCTCACAATCTTCAAGTATGAAACAATTGCGATCAGTGTATACTGGATTATGAAGTTTTTGGAGAAATTCTCTAGCGAATCCTTTAATGTATAGTGAGTTTCACTTAATTAGAATGTCACAAACCATTGCAATTAGTGGTAAAGGGGGAGTTGGGAAAACTACTATTGCGGCTCTTCTGGTCAAATACCTAGCAAAATACTTCACGGATAGGGACATTCTTGTTATAGATGGCGATCCTGCGAGCAATATTCCCGAAGTTCTTGGACTCAAAACCGACTTGGAAAAGAGTATCAGTCGTGTAACATATCACTTCAAGAAAAAAATCGAGAAAGGAATTCTTCCTCCCGGTTATGATAAGGGATTACACCTTCAAAATGAGATATACAAAATATTGTACGAGGAAGATGACTACGATGTACTGGTTCTTGGACGAGGTGAGGGAAAAGGGTGTTATTGCTTCATAAACAACCTTTTAAAGAATATTCTTGATCCTTTAGAAGAAAACTATGACATAATCTTTTTAGATATGGAAGCTGGATTAGAGCATTTCAGTAGACGAACAGATCGAGATGTAGATGAACTTATTATTGTCACGGATATGAGTAAAATGGGATTCAATACTATGGACCGCATTGTTGAAATCTCCAAAGAAGTTCACTTGAAATTCTCAAAATATTGGATTATTGGAAATCAATTCAACGATGAAGCCAAACTCATTTTGGAACAAAGAGTTCAAAAACTGAAAGAAAAGTATCAAATTGATATCGAATTAATTGGATATATCCCTAAAAACTATGACATTGCTATGCGAAATTTAAATGGGGAAGCAATAATTGATCTCCCAGAAGATAATCCGGCATACTCCGAAGCTAAAAAAATGGGAAAAAAGATATTTAAACATTAATTTTCTTCTGATTGCGATTCAGCACGAGCCACTGCAATTTTTTTATACATATCAATTACTCCCTCTGCAGGAATAGCTTCTCCTTTCTTCACAAGATGAACCGCATCGAAATTACAGAATGTTACACATACTCCACAACCAATACATCTCCCCAAATCTATAACTGACTTCTTTTCTTCATTTACTACTGCAGCATGCAGTGGACACTTCACTTCACATAATTTACATCCTGTACATTTCTCAGTGTCTACCTCGGCAAAATAATTAGTTTGGAAATATTGAGCTGGATTTTCAAGTTTATTTGCATTGGATAATAATTCACAACTACATCCACAACAATTGCATAGTGCAAATGGTCGCTTCGTATTGGACGGTTGTAATACTAATCCTTGTTTTTGACTGAATTTTATTACTTCTAGCGCTTTTTCCTTGGTAATTTTTTTACCTAATCCATTATCTATGTAAAAATGTGCTGCACCGCCGAACACAAGACAGACTTCTTTTGGATGGTCACATCCATGTCCTAATATGTCAGTTGTTTGTCTACAAACACAATTTGTAAGTGCAATCGTTTCTGACGCATTTGCGAGAAGTGTTTCGACTTCATCATAAGGAGTAACAAGATTTTTGTGTTCTACTGTTTCATCAACTGTAATTGTTTTAACTGCCTTAATCGATGGAATTGTGCGCAATTGCGGGACTTTTGTTTTTAGAATCTCATCTCTAAACCCTTCATCCATGTATTGAACGAAATTTTTTGCAAAAGTGGGTGTAAGTCTGTTTACTTGATACTCAAATAATCCAATCGCAAGGAAAGCTATGGAATAATACATTTTACCTTTTTCTTTCCCTGTTCCTCCCATTATTATTCCTTTTTTCACCATTTCGTTCAAATTTGATTCTACCCATTCTCGCGATTTATCTTTGCGCTTGAAATATGGATAAACTTCATCAACTGATTGAGGGATCATTCCTAAACGGAGTGCAATCTTCGCATGCTCGGGAGTAAACATCTCTTTCAAAATCTCTAGTTCAACACCCGATTCCGTCTTTGGGTATCCAATTGGGAATGAATCCAAGTGTTTACGTAGTTTTTTATAGATTTTTAAATCGCTAGTAGTTTCACTACTCATACAACTTAATCAGTGGACTAAAATTTAAAACTTACACACAAAAATCAATTAGAAAAGGGTTTTAATTGAAATAATGGATTAGTTTAACGATTATTGAACTCTTTCATATATTTCTCGAGATCCCATTCTTTCTCCATGAATTTCTGAAGACCAGAAGAATCATTAGGACCGACTACTACATAGCAATTTGCGTCATCTTCAATTGCTCCACTTAATCTAGCTGACATGCCCGGAATTACTAAAACACGATGATCTACAGCATCAAACACATCGAATTCTTTTACGGCTTCTCCTACTTTATCCGAGCTTAATTGCCCACCAGCAACTCCTGCTTCAATTCCCAATCCCTCAGTATCTACTACTAGCAACCAAGAATCAATATGGGCATCCTTAATATCTTGTTCGACAGGGATTTTTGTCATACGGTAATTAGAAGTCATAAAAACTGGTGATTTTCGATCTGGATTACCTATTTTGAAGAAACCAGCATCCACTCGCGGATAAATTCTGGGATCAGTGAAAATATTTTGACGGTACGTCATCAAAGCTAGCGGAATCCATACTTCTTCTTTCGTTCGACCAGAATGTATAATTACCAAACTTACATCAACACTCAACATCATGATGGCAGATAATGCTTCTTTATATTGCACTGCGAATATTTCTTCATCCGATTTAGGTTTTTCAATAGCCCAAATAGATGCAGGAACACCAACTGTGGGATACTTTGTAAATTCATTCCCATCACGTATCGAGCTATATCGTAACTTCATCATACGATCCAACGTAGAAGTGGAGTAACCCACTCCCACAACTGTTCCTGGATCTAACGAAATCTCCTTTACACCCATATTTTCCAGTGAATGCGCTATAGATACAAGCTCATCAAGATTAGTTGAAAAACAAACTACGGGTAAATTATTTTCAATTG
>JAEOTN010000310.1 GCA_016839865.1 Promethearchaeota archaeon
CTGAATGCAGTCACTAGACCAGCGGAAATGACTGAAACGATAACTAAATTAATAATAATATTTCGGTTGCTTTTTCTCATGTAAAATCCTCCAAAAGAAGAAAATTTTGTTATTTCTAATTCTATGGTGGAGTTAATAAACTTTTGAAAAATAATTCAAAACTTTCCAAGAATCAACTTCAAGTAGACAAAAAATAGGCTTAAAATTATATAGTGTTTTTTGTTTGGACTAATTGAGTTTTTCCAACATTCATTGCACATCTATAACGGAGATATTTACAAAACATGCCGAAAGCGAAGAACCTTAAAATTTTGTTTGATCTTGCTCATAACGAGATCTTAAATCCAGATGATTCGGAATACGAGCCACTCAAAGATTTGTTAAAATCCATGGAGTGTGTTATGGTAATAAACGATGATAAGCGCATTACTCAAGATTTACTACAGACCATTGATGTGTTGATTATTGGATGTCCGGTAGAATCTTATTTTGTTTCCCAAGAGATCAGTACAATAGTAGATTGGGTAAGTTCAGGGGGTAACCTCTTAGTAATGAGTGAAGTAGGCATTTTACAAAAAACCAATCTTAACGACGTAATGAAGCATTTTGGTTTATATTTTGAGAATACTACTCTACGTTCTAAAAAAAATGCAGAAAGTAACTCCATAATCATGATTACAGAAATTATTGAACACGCTATTACAAAAAACGTAAAAAAAATCATGGTAGGGGGATGTTCCACCATCCGAACTGTAAAAACCAAAGGTTCTATGGATGTGTGCCTTTCCGGAGAGGATACTTGGGTAGAAGTATATGATGAGATTAATAACAAATGGCTTAAAAATTCAGACACACATGTTCCAATTGTGAGTATTTCTATATATGGACAAGGTAGAATAGCAGCATTTGCTGATGTAGATATGTTTTCCTCCAATCCTTTGTTTGGTTTGAAATCACTTGATAATAAGCAATTAATTCAAAATCTTATAATGTGGTTTTCAGTTCCCGTACGATCAGGAGCCACTATCGATTGGTTACTTACTCAATTTAGTCAATTACGTGAGGATATTTTAGAATTGGGTGACAAATTTGATAACTTGGTCACTACTGCTCGAATTTTAGAAAGTCGTATTTCGCAAGTTGAGGAACGTCAACTAATTTTTAAAATGGAATTAGATAAGGTCGCTCAAAAAGAAATTGAAAAGCAAGATATTCCTGAAGAAGAAGTCCCAGCAAAGGAGACCAATTTAGAGTCTCAATCGCAACCAAAAACAGAAAATCGTGTGGAAAAATAAATATTCGGTGTTTTAAGCTTTATGTCCAAATACGTTATCCATCATTTTTGTGAGTTGGTCTTCCAGTACTTCTGCCGAAAAACCCATAATACCATAACGACTCTCCCTTCCTCGCTCCTTACCTTCAGGAAGGGCAAATTTCTTTGATAATAATCCATGTTTTTCTAGTTTCACGATATAACGTTTTAGAGTGGCAAATTTGAGGGGTTCTAAAACATATTCTTCACATAAAACAAGATATTCGTCATTAATTTCCGCTGTGGTGATGTAAGTTTTAGGTTGGAATCGAAAATAGCGTGCAATTGATAACAACACTAAGAATTCGTGTTCATTTTTCAGTAGGTTTAATAATTCCGTATCGTAATTCGAGATAGCATTACCGGCTGCAGTTCGAATCATTTCAGGGGTAGATTCTGATTGACCTTGCTCATCTAGATGCAAAGCGACCTGTCTCATTATCTCGATACCATGTCGCATGGATTTCTCCTTCGCAGCATATTCCGCAATTAATTCTAATAGTTCTTCTTCGAAAGTTGCCGGATGAAATGCCAGACGATTTCGATACTGAAGAATTGTATAACAATGAGGATAATCATAAGGTTGAAAATGGTAAGTTTTCTGGATCCTACTTGTTAACCTCTCAGTAGCAAATCGTAACCAATCATTACCTCGGGAAATACACAAGATAGACATAGATACATTATCGCTACCAAAGGTAATCGATGCATTAAGAAATGATAATAAATCATCATGGGGCAACTTGTGACACTCATCTAAGATAAGAAACAGATAGGCTTTATTCATCTTTATATATCCCATTAATTGCTTCATTAGCTCAGGATCTGAATAACCTCTACCTGTACTGATACTAAATTTTTTCAAAACTTCACGTAGGATGGAATTGCGAGTCGAATGTTCATTACAATCAATGTATTCCGCTACTGCTGGGACATCTTTGGCAAATATAGCATCTCGAAACATACGACCAAAATATTTTGCTGTAATTGTTTTCCCAACACCACCATCCCCAATTATCAACGAATTTAGACCAATTCCGCCAGATTCCATGATTACGGGTCTATAAAGTGCAGTTAAAGACTGAATCTCTTCATCCCTGCATGGAAGAACCTCATCTTCTTTGTTGTAGTCGGGAACCCAGCCTTGATCCATTGTTTTTGCATTTTTAAAAACAGATCGTGAACCATCTAGAAAAGGATTTCGAGAGCTCATTTCTTTTGATCGCCTCAGAAGAAATATTATTGGTAGATACGTTTTATTTTTTACTTTATTCTTAAGTGGTTTTTCAGAGAAGTGCTAATTTGACGACAAAATTGATTACGAATTTAACCGACGATAAATATTCTTATTTTTTTCGTAAATATGGACAAATTCTTTGAAAAGATTGTCATATAGACCCTTATTTTCAGGATTTGGTGTGAATATCTTTGAAAATTTCGTTAATCGGGGTATATCGCTAAATTCTATATATCCCAATCCTACCGACGCAACGTAAGCAGCACCCCTTGCATTTGAGTATATTGGATTTTCAACTCTGCGGATGGTTCTATTAAATACATCTGCAAATATCTGACACCACACATCAGAAACAGCCCCTCCACCAATTATATTAATCGGATCCATCTTTCTTTTTATTAACTTCTCAATATATTTCAAAACCCATCGAGAATTAAATGCGACTCCCTCAAAAACTGCACGAACAGCATCATCAAGATTGTGAATCAATGATAAGTTGTGAAATCCTCCTCGTACAGTATGATCATCGATTGGGGACCTTTCTCCATAGATCCAAGGAGTAAAGATAAGCCCTTTCGAACCTGCTGGGACACTTGCTGCAATTTTATCTAGTTCTTCGTAGGTATGAGGACCTTCTTCTTTTGAATGGAAAAATACAATTTTATCTCGTAAGAATGTTAAACATGCCCCAGCTGACTCTTGTTCGCTAGTAATCATATATTTTTCTGGATTAGCAGAGGGTAAAGCACCTACATTATGAAATATATCAGTCATTTGCTTCGGACAATGACAAATCAAAAATGCAGATGTACCAATATAGAGATGCCCCTGATAATCCTCGACAGCACCCGATCCAATTGCAGCCATTTGTAAATCAGGAGATCCTGAAATAACATTAACATTCTCGCCTAAACCAATTGTTTTTGCAACGTCGGGTAATAATGGACCTAAAACATCAGTTGATCGAATTAATTCAGGGAATTTTTCAATATCAACACCCATGTAGTCTAGCAATTTCACATCATACACGATATTATTTAGATCTCGAGCATCCGTGCTCCATATTAGATGAATAGAATCAAAAGACGCAGAAAATTTACCTGTTAATTTGAAATTCATATAATCTTTCGCATCGAGAAATTTGTAGGTTTTTTGATATATTTCCGGAAATTTTTCTTTGATATACACGATGTGTGCAATAGGATCTTTTCCAGATTTTGAGGGGGCACCCCCAGTTTTCTTTAACCATCGAGGTAGTTTCCTTAATGAATACCCACTGATATTAATCAAACCTCTGGTAAGCTTATCTACTTTTTTAGCACCGCGAGAATCCATCCAGCTAATGGCGTTCATCAAGTGGTTACCATCTTTGTCAAGAGCAATAGTACAGCTCCATTGAGCAGATACACAAATTGCTACAATATCATCAACAGGAACTAGGTTTTTTGAAAGCAGTCTTTTTGAAGATTTTATGAACGCGTTCCACCAAATGTCTGGATCTTGCTCTGCTCCACCCCCCGGAAGCAGAATTACGGGAGTCTCTTCAATTTCCCAACCAAGAACATCACCATATACAGATATCAAGGCAGTTTTAACTCCGCTTGTCCCATGATCCACTGCAAAAATGTATTTCTTCTCGATTTTATTTACCATCATAAATCCTTCGTAAGATGTCTAAAAATAGCTTCTGGAATTTGAAAAAAAGCTAAAATTCCATTTGTTTGATGTTCCCTTCACCATCAATAGATTGGAAAATTAAAGGAGAAGGTCCACCTTTGCTAATTGAGAACATTTTCTTCATCAAATCAAGGAAGTCCCACACCGGCACACATGATTCTGGTGGTAATACTCCTTTTTCCTTAATTTTACCTTGGGCGAGTAAAATGGTTCCCATTGCACATGGAATACCCGTACCCTCCCCCAAACCTTGACCTTTTGCAGCACCTTCGGAGACCAGAGAGAAAACATATGTTCTAGGTTCCAGAGTTTTCTTCTTCTTTCCTTTTACTAAGATTTTTACACATCCCCGAGCTTCTCCGAAATTCATTTCGTTCAGGATTTTATCTCGTTGAGAAATTAAATAAGCTGTTGCAAAATCATGAGGGATTACTTTTTGACCTTTAACTTCAATA
>JAEOTN010000311.1 GCA_016839865.1 Promethearchaeota archaeon
AGAATGATGTTCTGGCATCCTGTCTTCCACTAGTGATTTTTGCACCACAGACCTCACAGGGTTTGTCTTGGAGGCCATATACCTTGAATCGATATTGCATTAATCCTCTATATCCTTTAACATTTCGATAATCACTTATTGTCGATCCTCCAGTTTCCAATGCTTCTTGACCTACATTAGAGAGTTGTTTTCCTAGTTCCTTGAGTTGACTATCACTCAACAGGTTAACAGGAGTCATAGGATGAATTTTTGCACGATATAATGCTTCACTTTTGTAAATGTTCCCACAACCTGCAATTATGTCTGGTTTCAGGAGTACTTTACCAATCTGCATTTTTCTGGATCTATTCTTACCACGTGCCCTTTTAATAAATTCTTTTGATTTGAAAGGAAGTTCTAAGATGTCTGGCCCTAAATTGCTAATTGAAGGGTGATTTTCAAGTTCTTCTGTGCTCATTACTACAAATTTTCCAAATGTTCTCACATTAATAAAAATAACATGAGTATTGTTATCAAGTTTGAAGTAAAGCTTGTAATGTTTGAATTTAGTAAAAGGTTCCTCTATATTCTTCCATTCCGTATCATTAAAGATATACCAAATTCCAGTCATTCCCAGATGATTTAATGCAACAAATTTGCGTTGGTTCTCATTCTTGCTAAACGACCAAAGTAAAGACTTCCCAAACCTACTTATTGAAAGAATAGAACAATCTACCAACTTTAACAGTATTGTTTTCTGATTTTGATATTTTCTATTACCTGAAATTTTGATATCAATAATTGTGGAGCCAACCGTCCTCTGCAGACCTTTTCTCACAACCTCAACTTCTGGACCTTCAGGCATTAAGTTCTTATAATTCTGATAAGGTTTAATCTTCTCTGTTAAGCGATTGGTCTATTACTTTAGATGTCAACTTCTTTTTAAGAATAATAATACTTTCTTTTTGAATATTCTCAATTTTCACCGGTTTTTTTTCCAATTTCTTGATCTCAAGCCATTTAGGGTCAACATATAATTTTTGTGTCCGTGGATGGCGTTTGTTCGGAATGCTCCGGTGTAATGTTAGCCAATGCTCAAATCCAATACTGATTAGTATCTCCTTAGTTATTTTATCCATGGGTATTCTAACTTCACGCATTGTTCTATTTCCGATAACGAGACAAATAAATCCATTTGGTTTTAACATTGATTTGAGATGCAGTAAATCCTTTTGAAGATCAATGTAGAAATATAACAAATCTAGATGTCGTTTGTTTTTCATTTCTATTTCATTTCTTTCTACTTCATCTTTTATTTGATAGAATGTATCGGAAAAAATAGGATACAATGGGGTTTCCCTCCCTCCTAATCCTTCACGATCCACTGTATTTTTGGTAATATTTTCAAGCCATGCTCGAGAGAATTTTGAGAACTGACCATATGCAACTGTAGTATGACTATCGCCATAAGGGGGAGAAGAGAGGATTAAATCAATAGAATGTTTTTGTTCATCTAAATCCAGAATATTGACTCCTTTTATAACCGGTTGGTGTAGATTTGGATGAGTTGAACTGAAGTTATATAGGTCTTGCATGCCTGAAAAACCGATTTTGAAATTACTTTTGAAAATCGAGTAAACATCAGGATTGTAATTTTCTAAGTCCTTATCACTCATTCGATAATTTTTATATGAACTATTTCGATTATTTGAAACATTTCTGACTGTATTTGAGAAAATAACTTTAAAGAAATCTTTAACGCAATCATTATTAATAGTATTAATCGCATTTTCGACTCTGAACAATTTTTCTTGTACATCCGGTTTAAACCAACGATCAACCCATTCCAAATTATTCTCGAACTTTTTTGCTTTGATTTCTTGATAATCTGCATAGTTAGTATGATCTTTCACAAGCTCCAAAATTCTATTATATTCAAAATTAAGATGATCCGGCTCTAAGATGGTAGTTTTTGTTTGGGCAATTTTTATCGCCAGGGGATTAATATCAGTTCCAATACATCT
>JAEOTN010000312.1 GCA_016839865.1 Promethearchaeota archaeon
CAATATCCATATGTCTATGATTCACTTGACGAAACGAGAAGAATAGTGAAACGTATGGGAACTGGTTTAAGTTTTGGATGGGCGTTAGAGTATGCAATGGGCTATATATGGAGATTTGATTTCTGGAATATTTCCTTAGGTAGTGGTTTGAATTTTATCCAAATGAATCCAAATACCGGAGAATATGTGGAAATACGTAATGATTTCATAGAAAATGCACGAGGTTTAGCATGGGACGGAGAATTCTTTTTTGCCTATGACCACAGTCAACTCAAGATCTTCAAATTTTCACTTATTAGTAATGAAATCATAATAGAAGATTCATTTGACCTTCCAAAAAAGGAAGAAGGGGGAATACAAGGAATGACTTCTGATGGGGAATTTCTTTATTTACCTAGTAGAGGGGGAGCTTTAGTCAGAAAAATTAACAAAACTGGTAGCATTATTGAAGAAATTAATGTTACTGGAGAAGGAATTAGTGGAGGTCTTGTTTGGACAGGGACTCATTTCTGGGGGGTTACTGGAGGTGGAAATCTTACAAAATATACCTATGATTGGAAAGAAGTTGGGCAAATTTATCCAACAGCTGATGGAACTTGGGCTATAGCTTGGGATGGTGACTATATCTGGACTCTTCAAAGAACGTGTGAAAGTTGGATGGACGCTAAAATGTTTCAAATTGAACCCTTGATTTTTACTACAACTGAGTATAACATCATAAAGGACGATTCTCAATACACCATATTCATTAGATCAAATTCTTCTGATTTTGGATTACGATTTAATGATTCTCAGAATATCATAAGTTTCGAAATATATGGTAGATCAGGCACTACTGGAGTATGTTATGTAGCTATTCCAAAAGATATTCTGTTGGTACCAGTAGGAGTATCTATTGATGGGATAGATTTATCCTTCCAAATTATCGAAAATTCCACATATTATGTAGTTTATTTTGAATATGAACATAGTTCTCATGAGATCAAGATTTTTCTTGAACATGGTGAAAATGGTAAAAAGATCCCTTGGAAATATTTACTTCCTTTGATGGTAGTTTGTGTTTTAATTCTCAGTATTACTGTAAATAAATCAAACAAGAGAAAATAGAAACGTCTTTAGTATAAATGAGGTACTTCCATCAATTCTACAAGTTACTAATAATCTTTTTACAGTTTATCTTGCTATTCCATAGAAATATTAACAGGTTTAGTCCATAATCTCGTAATGGTTTTCATCCAAATACCATTATGAAGTGAAATATTATGTCTAACGGAAAAGGAGCTGTCCTGGCATTCATTGGCAGTTTACTATTAAGTGTGGGAATCTCAGGTGCTGCAGGATATTTTCTATTGCCTCGATTATTCCCTGGTATGGAAGAAACTCCTATTGAGTTACCCGAGCCACCTGCATATGTGTATCAAGAATTTGGTACTACAGCACAGTTATTAGATAGCGATACGACATGGGATTTTGTCCCCGATACCAATATTTCTATAACCGTACGCAATAATTCCAGAATTCATTGTGTTTTTTCGACCCCCTACATCATTGGAACGTCAGTTTCGCTAGGAACAGACCATCTAAAATTTACACTCCAGTTACTAATTTTAAGCATAGATGATAAAATTACACGACTCGGGTATTGGGATAATGCAGGGGTTTCAAACAATAGAGAAATCACTGGTTCTCTTTACATCGAAATGACTACACCTGCTGTCCCCGCAGGGATATATAATGTTACGGTTGGTTGGGTTTCTGAAGCCAATTTAGGAGGTACGAATTACTTACTGTTCAGAACTCCAGCTTTTAACTATGTAAGATCTTTATCAGCGTTAGAGATTGTAGCGTAAAAAAAAATCAAATTACTTTCTCCTTTTTTTAGGTTAATCTGCAGTTCCAGCTCAAGGAATAGTATTTCCCCCTCAAATTAACAAAAAACCAACTCAAAAAAATCTTGATTTTCAGGAACTTATTTCCCCGCTATCTAAATGCTTTAAACAGTCAAAACATAACCATATCCATTGAAGAGTCGGTGAAAATGGACATACAAATTTTAGGTGGTAAAGGCGAGGTTGGTGGAAATAAAGTCCTCTTAGAGCATAAAGGAACCCGAATCCTGCTGGATTTTGGTATCAGTTTCCATACCCTCAAAAAATACTATTCTGAGTTTCTCAATCCTCGTAAAGGTGCTGCTCTCAAAGATTATTTCGAGATGGGACTGCTACCCGACATTCCCGGCATTTATCGCGGCGATTACCTCAAGCACATGGGTCGACCACGAGAAGATCGCTCAGTGGATGCCGTATTCCTTACACATGCTCATCTGGATCATCTTCAATACATTCAATTCCTCCGCTGGGACATTCCCATTTACTGCACACGAATCACACAACTTGTTATCCAATCAATTCAGGAAACGAGTTATTTTCCCGCAGATTACACAGAGGTAGGTGAATCCTTTCAGTTTTATGAGGGTAAGGATGGCTCTCCAAATAGAGTGACCCGTAGAAATAAAGAATTCACCCATGAACGCCCATTCAATATCCTAAAACCAGCAGAATCTGTAATAATAGGTTCTCTTGAGATTGAATCCTATCCAGTAGATCATTCGATGCCTGGTGCATGTGGATATATCATACATAGCGATGAAGGAAATTTAGTATATTCTGGGGATCTTCGATTTCATGGTTCTAACGGTCACTTAACTGAAAAATTCGTCGAAAAAGCACAAAGTGTCAATCCTAACTGGCTCCTGGTGGAAGGGACTAACATTAAAAAAACAACAGGGACTACAGAAGCACAAGTCCGGTATGATATGACTAATTTCATGGGTTTAACGGACGGTTTAGTTTTTGTTGAGCATCCAGCTCGAGATTTAGATCGTGTACATACCATTTTTCAAGCAGCAAAAGCAAATGATCGTCAATTCGTAATTCCTATGAAATTAGCCCATCTTATCCAGACGCTTAATTCAGATGAAGATAATCCTCTATCACCCGTTTTATTAGACAAAATCAAGATTCTTATCCCATTAAAGGGTTGGGGACTCATCAATATGCCACATATCAGCGATCGACAAATTGAATATGATTATCAATACTGGGAACGAGATTTTCTTCAATGTGAGAATGCCATTACATATGAAGAACTTTCAAAAAATCCACGTAAATATGCCGTATCCATGAATCTGTGGCAAATTAAGGACCTTATAGACATTCAACCGAGGAATGCAATTTGGATTAAATCTACAGTGAAACCCTTTTCAACTGAAATGGAACTGGATGAAAAACAGAAGCAAAACTGGTTAGATCATTTCAATATAAAGCAGTATCATACCCATGCTTCTGGTCACGCATCCGGTCAGGATATTCAAAAAATGATAGAAAAAATTAATCCAAAAGAAGTTATAGCGATACATACGGAATATCCAGAATTATACGAGAGAGAATAAGAGAGTATTCATTTGCATACTAATCGTGAAAAAGAATTACTCAGTTTTTCTTTCTTTTCTTAGACGTTTTACCTCATTTCTTAAGCTCAGTATTTCCTTTTCCATCTTCTCTATGTTAGTTTCCAGCTTTAGGATGTATTGGTGTAAAATTTTCGGATCTTTAGATTCATAAACGTCTATCACAGCACCGGGTGAGACTGGTCGATGAATTTTACTTTCATCTACATGCTCCAATTTCACTGAATTTCGTTCTTCCTTCCCTGCCGTTTTTCTATTTTGCTCGCTTCGTTCAAAATTCTTCTTCGCTTCTTCTACCATCACGTTAATTGTTCTCGCAATACTATATTCATTTACATTTGGCAACATTATCGCTACTTTTACCCACCCTATC
>JAEOTN010000313.1 GCA_016839865.1 Promethearchaeota archaeon
AACATTATTTGAATTCAAATAATTAAAAAGCTCATGGGCATGTGAGAGATATCCAAGACGGACTCGGTTCACAACTGTTGTCCAATTCAAAGAAATATAATTTAAAACTAAATTTCTTTTTCGATACCAACCGAAAGGGTTATCCACGTCAATCCTTATAATAACAGGCATTGAATTTCTCCCATACTGGCGAATCCATCTTTAGACTTCAAAAGGATGGGAGTTTAAATAAATCATTGGATTATGAAAAAAGAAATCTTATAACACTACAGCTATGAATAAATATTAATTATGATGAATTCGTTAATGCAATGCAGGCTATTATACTGGCTGGTGGTAAGGGAACACGTCTTAAACCTTACACTACAATCTTACCTAAACCATTAATGCCAATTGGAGACATTCCTATTTTAGAGGTAATCTTACAGCAATTAGAGAACAATGGATTCCAAGATGTGATTCTTGCTCTAGGTTACAAGGCTAGGTATATTACTACTTTTTTTAATGATGGTCAAAAATTGGGAGTAAATCTTCGCTACTCCTATGAAAATCAGGATCTAGGTACGGCTGGGCCCTTAACACTGATTGAGAATTTGGAAGAAAATTTCCTAGTTATGAATGGAGATGTATTAACCGATTTAAATTATAATGAACTATTTGAAGAGCATTTAGAAAGTGGTGCTGCAGTTACTATTGCAAGCTATACAAAACCAGTGAATATTGACCTAGGAGTTATTGAAACAGATCAAAAGAGGGTAACAAACTATATTGAAAAACCTACAATGACATACTTAGTGAGTATGGGAATATATGCATTTACTAGGAGAGCTCTGAGATATATTCCTCATAGAATGTACTTCGATTTTCCTGACCTTATTAAAAAACTTGTAAAAAATAAAGAAACGGTAAATGTCTATCAACCAGAAGATTGCTTATGGCTTGATATCGGCCGCATCGAAGATTTCGAACGATCCCTCCAGATTTTTGAAAAATATAAAAATCGATTCCTTCCAAGATATAATAATTCAACTTACACACAATGAATCCTACTTCTTTGTTGTATGATCAATAATTGAATTAAATTGAAGGCTTAAACATTAGATATACGATTACAATGGTGAAAGTTTAATTGAGGATTATGATTGTTGGACCTCAAAGCACACATTTGTTTTTATGGCAGCGTATGTATGAGGAAAGAGGGAATGAGGTAGAAGTAGTCACAATTGGCTCACATGATGCAGAATTTTACAAAAATCAAAGTAAGATCAATTTGCGAAAGGCCTCAATTTTAACCCTATTGCTTTTTTTTATTTCCAACCCTTGGCTCATCATTAGTGGATTTATTAATGCAAGGAAGGAGATTCCTCATTATTTTGCATACAAATACTATTCAAAGCTATTACAGGTCGAAATCAAACGTTTTCGTCCTGATGTGATTCACGCTCACTTTTTAACTTCAGGTGGGTTCATTACAATGGAAACAGGTTTCCAACCATTCTTCGTATCCGTATGGGGTTCTGATGTATATCTAAATCTTGCCAAAAGAGAGAAAACCAAATGGTTAAAAGATTTAATTACGAGAACTTCCTTTATTCATGCTCAAACCAATCGTCAAAAGACCCATTTAGAAAAATATGGATTTATAAATGTTGAAATCCTTGTAGCTAACTGGGGTGTTGAATCTCAGATATCTTCAAGAGAAACAGTAAGGAAATTAAAGCATAGATTCCATTTGAATAAGGAGTCCATTGTCATTTCATGTCCCCGTCGACTAGATGATAATCTTAACGCTAAACTTCTCTTTAAAACAGCTGTTGAGTTAGCAACAGCAAATTCCAACATCTTTTTTATATTTTCCAGCATAGGTATACACTACAAAGAATTAAAGGCAAAAACTGAGAAACTTGGGCTTTGTAGTCAGATTTTATTCCCTGGATTCTTGCCTTATGAAGAATTCCTTGGATTATTTGCTATTGCAAACTACTATCTTCAAGCTCCAAAGAGTGATGGTGTGGCTTTAACCTTAATGAATGCAATGATGAATAAATTACCCATTTTAACAACGGAGGCTGGGGATGTTCTAGAAAATATTCAGAACAAAAAAACAGGATTAATTATAGAACCGTCAGTTGATGATATAATTGAAAAAATAAAATACTTAATGGATCATCCAGAAATAGGTAGGCAATTAGGAAAAAATGCATACAAATGGGCAATAGGAAAATGTAATCGAGAGATTAATTTCCAAAAGGTCTACAGCAAAATGTCTGAACTATAAACCTTTATTCCTCTTATTTCAGTTAATTCTTACTAATTTCTTTATAAATAGAATATCAGATTTATTTAATTCTTTCGACACTAATAATAGTATGAAATAGAACAGGAAAAAAGCAGCTAACAGTATTATGCGATGAAGAGAAACTAAATAGCCTATAACAAATGTAAATAGACTGGAAATTAATAAAGAAATTATTATTGTAAATATCGACTGTAGATCATAATGGAATTTGTACAAATGCTGAGACCAAGGAATTTGCATTATTAAATCTACCAGCTCATAGACTAGTAAAGACATTCCCATCCCCACAAATCCAAAGAGGGGGATAGCAAATAATGCAAAAATTGTCGCTAAAATTATCGAAATTATATTGATGAAGGCTGATAATCTAGTTCTCTTTTTTAATGATGGACCTAATGAAACAAAGGGTTTGATAAACTGGATGAAATTCTTTGAAAGAAGAAAAGGTATGAGAGGGATAGCAATAATGTATTCTTCTCTTGAAAACAAAGTTACTAACTCTGGTGAGAGAAAATATATCGTGGCCAAAATAGGGAAGAAAAAAATCATGGTAGTTTTCAGAGATTGGGTGGTAAATTCATTGAGTTTAATATCTAAGTTTTTTTCATATAATTGAAATGTTATAGACTTAAATCCTATTTGAAACAATGGTCGGAAAATTCCGATAAGATTGGCTACACTAAAAGCCGCTGCAAATAATGTTAGTTCCTCTGTTCCCCAAGAAATGCCAGTGAGATAATATAGGCCAAAATTATAGAGATTAAAAGCTAAAATCACAACGTAAATGGGTAGACCATAGTTAAAAATGTTTTTCATTCGAATGAAGGATGGAAAACTAGGTTTTGCTATTTTCTTTATTTGATTAGATCCAAATAATCCTACAATCCCTTCACTGAGAAATAAGGCAAGAATGAGGCCTGGAACTCTGAGATCCAAGAGTATGGCAAACAAAATCCCCAAAAAAATTAAAAGCAGACTCGGGCCAATTGTGAAGAAAAAGTAGCTAATTGAAATCTGATTTGTTGTAGAATAAGTGATAATTGCTGATTTAAGTTGTTGGAAAAATAAAAGTAAACCAATCAAAAATAAGAGGTACCAATCGATGGTATTGAGAAAATCAAATTCAAAAACTAGGATGCCCATTAGTAATACTGCAATAACGAACATATCAAAAAGTATATTCAAGCTTAATCCTGTAAATATAATTTCTCCATTTTTCAGTCTATCGGGATCTCTTTGTGTATCTGTGCAATAACGAAGGATATAACTAGGAATACCTATTGAAGTTATCGCAGCTAGAGTGCCAATGAATGTTATAATGAAAGTATAACTCCCATATTCCGCTTGGTTCAAAAATACGAAAAAGATCTTATTAAAAACAAACCCAATGACTTTTAGAAATACAATACTAACAATGATGGTCTTTGCAAAATTAGCTGGAGAATTAATATTTGCATATATTTTTCTCAATTTTTCTTGCATTTTCATTACCCGTGTCTGAGGTATGGTCCAGCTAGTCTTTCTGTGTGTAATGATATCTGAACTTAAACCTGAAGTGAGGAATTGTTCATAGAATCAAGGAGATCAAAATGATATCTAGTCTGTGTTCGATTGTAAATTCTAATTAAATCTTCGCAATCTACAATGTAGTTTATCACTTTTGTGTGAAATGGAATCTTTTGAGTGTTACACCTACAATACACTCTCTAAAACTCGTTTAAATTTCTCTGCAATTGACTTAAAGGAATAATCTGACTGTGCTTTTTGTGCCATATTTTCCCTATCCTTATTTGACAAGATAGGCAATTTCTCAATTTCTTGACTAATTTTCCTGGTATCAAATCCTAAATTCGGATCCCAGTTTCTACAGAACTGGAATTTTTCATTAAATTTGTCCATTGCTGTCCCAGCATTTGATAAAATTGGAGTTCCGCAGCATAATGCTTCATATACCTTAGTCATAATCACTACATCATGAAACGTCTTAATTCTTACATTTGTAGTTGCAACTGCATAATCTGCCTCTCTAATGTAACATGCTAAGTCTTCTTGAGGAATTTGTTTTTTCAAAAATGTTACATTAGACAGATGATCCTTCTTTATTTTATCTTCAACTGCTTGTGAATCACTTCCTTGTCCTATTATGGTTAATTGTACATCTACCCTCCTTTTTTTTAATTCTTTCATAATTTCTAGCCATTGGGGAACATTGTGATAAAACTCTATTCCTCCCGCATAAATCAAGTTAATTCTAGCATCGGATAAGTGTCTTCTGTCTCCTTTGCTGTTAAAAATTCGATTACTTGCGCCATTTGTTATAAAATGAGTTTTTTTAAGATCAACATTGTCCTTTTTAAAATATGATTGAAAACCTTCGTGAACATAAGTGATCGCTTTTACCTTTTTCATTGTCGAGATCTGTTCCCACTTTTCGATCCGACGTTTCAGAAAAGGATGATAATCCCATTCTTGATAAATATCTCTTAGATCCAAAATTGTTGAAGCTTTTTTCGATAATGGCTTTAAAGTAGGGGCATAGATGGTTGGTGGGGAGCTAGCTAAGAAAATTGTGTTTTCAAAAGATTTATTCTTAAAATTCTTTATGATATGTCTGTAAAAGGCATTTTGTAAATGTATTCGTTTTATTATCTTCAATCGTATGGGTTTGTAATCGGGAGGTAATTCATTGAATTTAACATTAACATTCAGATTTTCTAGCTCTTCAGACAGACGTCTTATTCTATTTAAACCAAGATGGTGTGGCCCTGTAAGTTTTCCTCCAATAATCTCTAGATTGATCAAAAATTATCACCCCTGATAATATGATGAAAGTAATTGAGGTTATCTTATCTAAAGTCCTTTGAAATTGCACTAGATATTCTCTCAAATATCCAAATATCACACCTATGTTTTATTTATATTTGTCAACTTACCGTTTATGTAATGGTAAAATCAATACTCTGAAAGGGAATGAATATTTATTTAAAACCCAATCTATTAATATTGGTTCAATGTGGTTATAGAAATTGAGAATTTCATTTTTTCAAATTCCTACAAGCGGGGCTGGCATCCCGCGGTATAGAAGATACAAGGAAGTTCTTACAAATAAGGGTCATACAATATTAGAGAACGACTTCAATGCTGATCTATTTATATTATGGTCTCCAATAAATAGTACTTTACTTTCAACAGCAATTAAAATAAAGAGAAAAAAAACCCCATTGATCTATGATTGTTATTATTCGATGGTAGAAGCCTTTGTAGATGAAGGCAGAATTAAATTAAACTCAAAAAAAGAAAAGAGACTCAGGTTTTTAGAAGGTTCGATGTTTCAACTCTCTGATCTAATATTAGTTCATAGTAAATCAAGTCAAGAATATTTAGCAAATAAATACAATGTTTCTGTGAATAAAGTCGTCCCTATTTACGGTTTAGTGGATCTAAAACAATTCAGAAAAGATGAGAAAATGAGAATTCAATTGGATTTGAACCCACCAGTCTTCATGTACTGTGGGAGCTACATTCAATCCCATGGGGTCGAAATTATTTTCAAAGCTTTCCTAGAGACCCAAAAAGAGTACCAAGATTGTTCATTATTACTAATTGGACCAGTTTCTAAAAATATCAAAGATATGTATGGGGAAGAAGTGTTTGGAAATCAAAATATAAAATTTATCCCCGAAATTGACAACAAAGAGCTTCCTTGCTATTTGAATTCCTGTGATTTTTGGTTAGGATCATTTAGTTCGAGTCCCAAAAGTAACCGTACAGCAAGATCAGCAATGTCAGAAGCAATGGCTACAGAATGTATAGTAATCACTGGAGACACAGATGAAAATCGTAAAATCATTCTAAATGGTATAAATGGTTTTTTAGTTCCTCCTGATAATGTTAATGAGCTGATTAAGATTTTTAAATCTGTCATTAATGATTTGAACCCATCTATTGGACGAAAAGCACGAGAATACGCCGTTAAAAACTTTGGTAAAAGTACGCTTGAATCGATTGTTGAAAACCAAATCCTCGTTGTAAAATATCAAAAGAAATCAATCTGGAGAATCAAGATTAATTTGATAATCCTCCAGATAGGAGTAAAAGTCAAAGAACTTCTCTTAAAAACATAAACTTTATACCTTTAAATGTCTGAAATCCTAAGCCAGTCAAAGAACTATACTCCTATCAAGTAAATTGATAAGACGTTATTTTAATTCCTCATTATTGTGAGAGAATTAATTCTCTGATCTTACATCGAATATTGATAAATACAGAGTTCGTGAGATGTTGGTTGAAATGTTTTGCTTGGATCAAATCCTAAAAAAACGTGAATTATATCTATACGATATCGTAGCATAC
>JAEOTN010000314.1 GCA_016839865.1 Promethearchaeota archaeon
GATCATAAAGAGGAAGAAGAAGTAGAAAAGATAGTCGTAGAGGAAGAGCAGGATCATAAAGAGGAAGAAGGAGTACAAAAGATAGTCGTAGAGGAAGAACAGGATCACAAAGAGGAAGAGGAAGAAGCAACAGATGAATAAAATCTACACTGATTATATCTTACCAAAATTAAAGCAAGATGGCGTATTACACGTTAGTTTAATAGATCCAGATCCGATACGACAGACAACCGAAGAAGCTGGAGAAATGGGAAGACTTGCGGTAAACGCAGGAACAGATATCATATTTATTGGGGGAAGTACATGTTTCGATCAATCATTTATTGATAATAGTATCCTCGAGATCAAGAAACTAACGAGTATACCAATCATCCTTTTTCCTGGCAGCATTAGTGGAATAAGTAAACATGCAGATGCTGCTTTGTTTTTGAGTTTACTTAATTCGACAAATCATTATTATATCTCGGGACAACAGGCATTAGCTTCATTTACTATGAAATCTTTTGACATGGAACCCATTGGAACTGCGTATCTTATTGTAGAACCAGGCTCAGGTGCTGGATGGCTTGGAGATGTTAAATTATTACCGAGAAAAAAACCAGAGATCTCGTTAGGATATGCATTATCTGCTGAATATTTTGGATTCAAAATGATTTATCTAGAAGCGGGTTCAGGTTCTGAAACATCTGTTCCCGAGAAAATCATCGGTTTAATAAAAAAAAATCTAAAAATCCCAATTATTGTGGGCGGAGGAATTCGAACTACCGAAAATGCTGTAGCAAAAGTATTAGCTGGTGCAGATTTGATCGTACAAGGAACCATCTTGGAAGAAACCTTATTAAAAGATCAAGGAAATTCCTTAGCAGAAACCATTAAAGCAGTAAAACAAGCAGGTAAGAAAAAGCTTGAATCATAAAGCTAAGACAAAAAGCAAATTTTTTTCTTACATCCAGATAACTAGACCGATAAATTGTTTATTTGGGAGTTTGACAGTAGTTATTGGATTATTCAACGCGTTTTCAGGAGTCGGTTTTTTCCATGTACCAAATAATATACTTGTTTTGTTGGGAGGACTTTTTGTTTATATAATGGTTGCTGCTGCTTCTAACATCATTAATGACATCTTTGA
The DNA here is from genome assembly GCA_016839865.1 of Promethearchaeota archaeon. The sequence goes on from JAEOTN010000314.1 coordinate 1,130, forward strand.
TATTGAAATCGATAGAATTAACCGTCCAAATCGACCAATTCCCAGTGGAAAAATACAGAAAAAAACAGCAATAATTTATTCAGGTGTGATAATGGGAATAGGTTTTGTCATCTCTATTTTTTTGGCATTTTTTACACCTAACATTGTACTTGTACCGCTTCTTACAGTTTTCTTTGGGGGAATTGGATTTATTTACAGTTGGAAGGGGAAACGTAATGGATTTCTGGGTAATATTATGGTAGGAATTGCATTTTCTTCGGGAATTCCTTTTGGTGCTCTGTTAATAGTTCCATTTTTAGAAATACCCCCCTATCTTTGGTTCTTTTTTACTACATCGTTTTGTTTATTGATTAGTCGAGAATTAGTTAAAGGAATGGAAGATATTCAAGGAGATTCTAAGTACAATCTGAAAACAATCGCCAACTTGCGAGGTTTTAAATTTACTGCTTGGATATCAGGTATTTTTTCTGTGGGTGCAATTTTGACGTTTACGATTCCTATAATTCTCTACTCTTTCAATTTGGTCTCTGTTATTCTGATGGTGATTGGCAATGTTTTTGTGTTAAGTTCTATTATATTTCTCATTAAGCCGGATCTAAAAGAAAATCAAACTAAAGCTAGTTTTTGCCTTAAAATTGGCGCCTATCTTGGTTTACTTGCCTATCTAATGGCAATTTTTTAAGAACCCGGTAATTATATGCCTTTATAGAGACAAATGAGGTATTGCAGTGGTCACCCCAATTCAGATGGATATCATATTATTATCAGGAGCATTTCTCTACATAATAATAATAATAGGGATATCAATTATACTGAAAAAAACTGGAGTGATTACATCCCACACTGCCCGAAAAATTGTTCATTTGTTCGCAGGGTTCGCTGTTTTTATCGTACCATATCTATCCATTCCATTTCTAGCATTAATCATTTCAGTATCAGTACTAATTTTTACTCGATTTGCAGGACCGAAGAACATTGGAAAACCCGTATTCGAAGCGATTGCAGAGAAGGACGAACGAGAAAAAGGATACTTAAGCGGTCCTTTCTCTTATGCGTTAGCAATCAACATTTTGGTGTTTATTTTTTCGTTTGAAAATGCTGTTCAGTATTTCTATTTCCCTGCAAGTAGTATCATGGTGATGATGATAAGTGATACAGCTGCTGCATGGGTTGGTAGGAAATGGGGGAAGCACAAGATAGACTTGAAGTATACAAAGACAGTCCGAACAATTGAAGGAAGTTTAACGATGTTTGTAACTGCATTTATCCTTAGTTTCCTTGGTTTTAGCTTTTTTGGACAATGGTTTCCCGATAGTAATCAGCAAATGGAATATTCTTGGATTGCGATTCTTTCTTTGATACTGGCCTTAAATTCTACAATTGTTGAGATTTTTAGTCCTTCAAATATAGATGATTTGACTGTTCCGATTACGGGATGCTTACTCACCTTTGGTATAACTGCTTTGCTATTTCCAGCATCTATAGGTATAGGCTTATAAGTTTGTAAGCCACAATTGATGATATCCATGAAAAAGTATGACATCATAATTGTGGGTGCTGGTGCTGCGGGTAGTATTGCTGCATATTTTGGTGCCAAAAGGGGTTACACGGTCTGCCTAATAGACGGAAAACCACAGGATAAAATTGGAGATAAAATCTGTGGTGACGGTATTGGTGGTGAAATTTTTGATTTCTTGAAAATCCCACATCCGACACAAGGTGAATACCTCAATGTAATTCGGGGTGCGAAAATTTACCCTCCTGATATTCGCTATCCTATAACAATTGAAGATAATGTTCAAGCTGGATATGTGATTGATCGCTTACGATTTGGGCAACGATTATTAAATGATGCAATAAATGCTGGTGCAACTTTATATCATAATACTCATGCAATTAGTCCAATAATTGAATCGAAACAAGTAATTGGAATCAAGATTAAAAGTAAGATTGTTGAAGAAAAAGAATTGTATGCTAAAACTGTGCTGGACGCAAGTGGTTTCCATACAAATCTCCGAAAACAGATAGATTTTCCATTTCTAATAAAAGAAATTCATCCTAAAGATTACATTGTGTGTTATCGGGAGATTGTCAGACTAGATAATCCAGTAGTGTATGGTAAAGATTACATACATATTTACATGGATAATAAACGTGCTCCAGGGGGATATGTATGGTATTTTCCACGCAATGAGTATGAAGTAAACATCGGATTCGGTGTGTCACTCTCTTTCAAACATAAATTAAGAGAATTATATGAAAAGTATGTTTATGAGCCGTTTATTGGAAAAGAACCGTGTACTCGTCTTACAGGTGGTTCCGGTTTAGTTTCTGTTTGTAGACCACTCTTTACGGGTGTAGCCAACGGTATAATGTTTGCTGGTGATGCGGCTATGCAAGTAAATCCAATTTCAGGTGGAGGTTTGATTTCTTGTATGCAAGCAGGATATTACGCAATTCAAGGATTCTCAAAAGCCATGGAGATGGATAAATTTGATGCACTAGGTTTATGGAAATATAATTTATTATCCCAAAAAACTATAGGGGCTGAATTTGCAGCTCTAGATATTTTACGATTAGCTATCCAACAATTTCCAAACGAAGTTTTTGATTTTGCATTGAAGAAACAGCTGGTTACTGGAGAAGAAATATCAGGAATTGCTTCCTCAGGTGAAATTAATCCTCCAATGATAGAAATGATAGGGAAACTTATCAGAGGTATATCTAAACCTAAAATTTTACTAGAGTTGAATTTTTTACGTAATTGTATGAGTGAGATTAAATCTATCTACAAAAGATATCCTACATCTCCAATATATCTTGAAAACTGGATCAAAGATGTGATTAATGTATATTCTAAGGTTCAAAACAGGCTTAATTCGAATTCTAAATGAGGGATATTATTATTTTCCATTTTGATTGGCTTTTTTCTGTTGAATTTTCGTGGAGATGGCGCCAGAAATTGAACCGCCTATAGATCCTCCTATAAGTACTGATATTAGAGCAGTTAGGATGCCTCCACCAGTTTCAAAAATGTTACTTATAAAAACAAAAGTGATATTTGCTTGTGAAATTACAGCAAAACACAACCAAAGAATAACCAATAACGAAATTACTATAAAACTGAATAATAAACCACGTTTGGCTCCAATTACAAGCATTCCAGTAAATAATCCGGTAAAGAACCAAGTTAAGAAAACAGGTAGAAATGCTTCAACAATAAATAAACCTTTATCCGGTATATGAGGTAACACAAAGTAGAAGTTAAAAATATTAAATCGAAAAGACATCCAAGTAAATTCGTATAATCCTACAAACGGTTTATCTCCAATCTCTATTAAAATGTCCATTAATGCTCTGCCGTCGTAGGTCATGAAATGTACAAAATTAAAGAAGAATACTCCAAAAAAAGCTAAACCAATCCCGATTAATAAACCAAAAAAGGTCGAAATTTTGGACATTATATGAAAATAGAGTGTTTACTACTATAAATCTTTACTAGAGAATTGTCTTTTCAAACTATTTGACAGAGAGACCATGTGTTGATGGATTTGGAAAAATTACAGTTGTTTAGATATGTCTACTAACGAATTTTTCAAGCATTTTGGGCAAACTCTTCCGCCATATTGACGTTCAGGTCGTTTTGAGACTTTGGGTATTTTCTTCATCTTAGCAGGTCGTTTTGCTGGTACACCACCAAGCGGTTTAGAGCATAGAGCACATTTTGCTTTGCTTGGATTTCGTCTCCGGTACACTATCGTATTTCGGTTTCCAGGAGTTCTCCGTTTCTTTCGTGCCATACTATGGCTTCGATGCATCGGTTTTACCATTTGTGTCTCACTTACTTAGTTTTTTTATAGTCAACGATCATTCCATTTAGGATACCATGTTGCCCTGGACGACTGGTAACTTTCACAAATCCCAAGTCTGTTTCGAGTATTGTTCCTTTTGTAATGATAGATCTACGATTGTAATCAATGGAAGATGGATTTGACTCAACACGTTTAATTGTTGCAGATTTCACTTCTCCCTTTTTATTAACTACATTGATTTTATTTGAGTTAAACATCTTTAATTTCTGGTTTCCACCTCTGGTTCTAACACTTTTCTTTCGATCTTCGCCTACCTTGGTTTCAATGGGTGGAAAAGCTAACTCATATTTTCTTTTCTTACGTGCTCGCCGTATTTTTTTACCTGTTTTGGTTCTTCGGCTGCGATAATGGGTATTTGCCATGTTTCATCTATTTCATTGTAGATCGTCGTTAATTACGCCAATGCTGTGTAAAATAACATTAAAAATTTTCCATTTTCGGATCGCAGTTCTGATGAATGTCACTTTTCCCAAGAATGGACTCACTAAATTTTAAAAGCATGGGATTTGTTACATCTACATACATACAGTTTATATGTTTATAGACTTCATATTAAAGATGGTTATGATAGATGGTTATTGATAGAATAAATACAAGAGGCACTCATTATGAGGTAGGAGTTCAGCAAGGACGTTTGTACTATGCCTTGGTTGGTAGAATATCAATGACCAAAATGCTCCGAGGAATGAATTTCGTTCAGTCCACAAATATTGTGACACAAGTAGGTAAGGGGGTTTTTAACTTCGTTTTTGACCAATTAATAACCGGAGGATCTCGAAAGATGGAGAAAAACATTAAAAAAATACTCCCTAACCAATATGATAAGCTTACGGGAATTGCTGAAGGATTTGGTCTAAAAACGGAGAGGTTGGCCAAAGCATTATTTTTTGAAAATTTCTCTGGAAAATTGGATATCGATACAAAAGTGCCTCGAAGACAAGGATGTTCAGCTGGAATTATCATCAATAGCAAAAATCAAGGATTTATAGCAAAGAATTATGATTTTCCATCTGAACTGGAGAAATTTCAAATCATTCGCTTTAGTGATCTAACAACAGATGAATACTCATCTGTGGGAGTTGGGGAGGGTCCTATGCCGGGTTGTGTGAGTGGTATAAACGAAGTAGGTCTTGCCATAACCATGAATTCAGCATATTCAAAAGATGTTAATTTATCCAACCCTCCTGGGACAATGTATTGTCAGGAAGTACTCGAAACATTGAAGACTACAGACGAAGCAGTTGAATATCTCATGAAAGTTCCTTTACCGGCAGGATGGATTTTCACAATATTGGATAAAAACAATGATGGAAGAATAGTTGAACGATCTGCAACCAAAGGTGCAGTACGGGGAATGGAACCGACAGAAGAGGGATTTTTTGCAGTAGCAACGAACAATTATTTAGATCCAAGCACAATTGCAACAGAAATTCCAGAGGACGCAGAATGGAACGTAAAAGGGCTTGAGGGATACGCTCTAATCCCCCTCAGCAAATGGAGACACAAACGTATGAGAGAAATGGTGGAAGAAGAATGCAAGAGAAAAAAAATCACTAACGCTTCTTTACGAAAAATATTGAGTGATCACACTCGTCCTCCTAATGGTCTTAATGAAACTATTTGTCGCCACACACATGCTTTATTTGATACTTTATCCTCAGTGTATATCAACCCACAAGAGATGAAATTTGCAGTTTCAGATGGAAATCCTTGTTTGAATTACCCCATTCGCAACTATAACGTCGCATTCAAATATGAAATTCCTCCAATTCGCTATCTTCGCAGAAACTCCAAAGAGGATTTCTATGACCCCTTATTTTAACTCTTTTTGGGATCATTGTTTTTACTAAATTTTCCTAAAAAATCGAGACAACTCTTTTTATTACACAATGCGGTATGTGAAATATAATTGGTGTACGATTATGGTCAAACGAGCAAGTCCTCTCCAAATTTACAAATTATTAGATAGGAGTAACTGTCAATCATGTGGTCGCAAGACATGTATGGAATTTGTTACAGATTTATTGGAACGCCGTGTGAAACTAGATGATTGCCCAGAAGAGCATTTACCGGCAAAAAAAAGAAAAAAAATAGCCGATCTTGTAGCGCCACCACAGCTTCCCCTTGAATTTGGTGTGGGAGAACGCATGACAACAATTGGTGGTGAGGAAGCATTTCACCGTCATGATTTAACTTTTTTCAATCAAACTGCAATTGCAATAGAAGTATTTGATGAAATGCCGAATTTGATGGATACAGTAAAATATCTGAATGACTTTGCCATCTTCCGGATAGGGGAGAGTTTGACTTTAGATGCAATTGCACTTCGTTGTACTTCTAACTCACCAGAGAAATATGCGAAGATTGCACAAAAGGTTGTAAATGTTATCCAGATCCCTCTTATATTATGTTCGTTCAACTCAGAGGTTCTAACTGCTGCTGCAACTAAGATTAAAGATAAAAAACCTCTTCTTTATGCAGCAACGAAAGAGAATTGGAAAGAAATCGGTAAATGTGCAATTGAAAATAATTTACCCGTAGTTTGTTTTTCAACTAATCCTGATGAGCTTGTATCTATAGC
>JAEOTN010000315.1 GCA_016839865.1 Promethearchaeota archaeon
CCATGGAAGTTACCAAAATGATTATAAATACAATTTCTGAAGTGATTAAACCAATTAGGACAGGAATTATTGCTGGAAGATATATCCATGCGAGAACTTGACCGTATTTACTCCCTCCCATTAACACCATGAAATAGTAAGGGATGAGTAAACCCCCTACCACAAAATAATACCGAGGAACATAAGGCCAGAAACTCACTGCAGTACCCCAATTTCCCAGTACTCTAAACGATGCAAACATTGCATCCCACCAATTCCCAGCGGGATAGGGATAACTTCCATTCCGTATCCATACCATCATCCAAAAAATAACATCCTCGAAATTCACAACAAACAGAAGAAAAATCGCAATTTGATCCCAACGACGATTAGTCGCAAAATAAGCTATAGTGATAGTTGTAATCCACCAAAGAATCCAATGCACCCAAACTAGTTGTGGTGTATCGAAAATGGAAAACGCCCATAAATTTTCATAAATACCAAATAAAAAAGCAAAATGAAATGCAAACAGTAATCCACGACGTACATCTTTTTTATATTGTTTAGGTTCGGGATTATAATCCAGATGATAGTCAATGAAGTAGTATCGAAAGAATGCTTTGGGATTTTTTGCTAGCTCGATAAACATTCTCCATCTTTCCTTGACTGTTTTATGCTTAGAGTATTCCATAATGGAAGAAGTGTTGTATACCTATTTATATCTATATTCTTTCAAATTTAGATCAAACAGACTTGATAGAAATATGGCTTCCCAAAGAGAATAAATAAGACCATCCATTTGGAAAAGGCAATATGTCACTGATAACTATTATGATAATTGCATTCATGGTTCTAGAATTCGGTAACGTTTTAATGATGTATCTAAAGCCCGAATTCAAGGTTTCCAATGGAGTTGGAGTTTTTAATGCATGGAATAAATCTAAAGGAAATGAAGAAGTGCACAATTTAGCTAAATTCCTTGTACGATGGGTTGCAAATACCAAGCTGATTTTCATAGTATTACTGCTTGTAATTCTGCTCATTCCTGTCCCAGATCTGCAACTCTATTCCACATTAGTGATCGCAGTTACTTCTATGTTGTTCTTCTTTACGATGTTCCCTATTATGCGAAAAATGGATAAAAAAGGTCAAATCAGTCCAAAAAACTATTCTATCATATTGTTCTTTGAAGTTTTTCTTATTTCAGGAGCATTTTTAACCGTATTTATCTTGAGTGTAACAGGAATTGTACCATATTAAGAAATTATACCTAAATATTCGTATACTAATTTTTTTCTCCATCCACTTCTTAGATAAAATGATCTTCTATTAATATGAGCCCATTTTCACAATCCTATGGGTTTTATTGCACGAAAATTGAATCCCGAATTATTTCAAGGTAATTTAAAAAAAAGATTCTACTTTGAAGGATGGTATTTCAAACTCATTGATAGAGATTCCAAAAACATCTATGCGATTATTCCTGGTGTCGCTCTAAATAAAAAGAATGATTCCTCCCATGCATTTATTCAAATTCTGAACGGAAAAACTGCTGATTATCATTACATACGCTTCCCTTTAGAGGATTTTCGTGCTGAAAAAGACACGTTTATGGTTTCAATTGGTCCAAATACATTTTCAGAAAAGCACATTCATTTGGAAATTATGAATAAAATCAAAGTTTACGGTGATATCCAATTCACGAATTTAGTTAAATTGAAACGAACTTTTTTCAACCCGGGAGTAATGGCTCTCTATACTTGGCTACCTTTTATGGAAACCAAGCATGGAGTTGTGAGTATGAATCATACAGTGAGTGGGTTCTTGGAAATTAATGAAAAACGCATTGATCTCACAAATGGGAAAGGATACATAGAAAAAGACTGGGGTACATCCTTTCCTTCCAAATGGATTTGGATGCAAAGCAATCATTTTGAGGAATATGATCGATCCTTTATGTTCTCCCTTGCAAAAATCCGCTATCTTGGGATTAAATTCACGGGTTTTCTTGGAGTATTATGGAATAAAGATAAAATAACACGCTTTGGGACTTATACTGGAGCGAAGATACGTAAATTGGAAATTAAACCCACACATGTCCGATTTGAAATCCACATGAAAAAGGATATACTAGAGGTGTTTGCATCAAAAAGTAATGAGTCGGGTTCAACAAAAACTGCCAAAATGATGACTCCAGATCAAGGTGAAATGAGTGCTAAATGCATGGAAAGTATCTCCTCTACCATTAAACTAACCCATTACAGAAAAAGTAAAGGAAAAAAGGAATTAGTATTTCAAGATTCTGGAGTTAACACTGGATTAGAGATTATGGGAGAGAATCAAGACTTTTTCTAGTAGAATAAAGATTTTTATGGTCATTATAGAACATTGATCTATGCCAATTTTAGGAATTGACTATGAAAAATGCATAAATTGCAAAAAGTGTCTTATGCAATGCACAGGGAAGTTTTGGGAAGAGGAGGATAAAGTTATTTTTGAAGATCGCTGGCGATCATGTATTTTGTGCGGGCATTGCATAGCAGTTTGTCCTACTGATGCTATACTCCATGAAAAAATGGGTAGTGAACCCTATTCATTTGAAGGGATTAAGACACCTTCTGATTACATTGGATATGAACGGATGTTTAATTTCATGAATTCGATTCGTAGTACTCGTCAATATAAGAAGGATAAAGTTCCCGAGGAATATCTTAGAAAGATCGTCCGTGCTATGCAAGTTGCACATACTGGGATGAATATCCGAGATCAGAAATTCAAAGTAATCACTGATCCCGAGTTACTAAATGCATTGGGCAAAAAAATTGATGAAGAACGCTTAAAGCACGTTGCGGATGATCCAAATGTGAAACAAAGGATAGAAATTGATGCCAAAAAATGGAATATTCCACTCTATCATGATGCTCCTGCAATAATAATCATGTATTGTTCTAGCACCCACTCGCTTGATCGATACAATATTGGAATTGCATTAACATACGGTAGACTTGCGGCTCACTCACTCGGATTAGGAACATGCTGGAATGGACATACAAGCGGTCAACTAGAACTGCATAAGGATATCGTGAAAATGGCTGGACTTCGAGGAAAAAGTTGGGGTGTTCTGGAAGTAGGGTACCCTGATGTAAAATATGAACGAGTTCCTCCGCGACCCATAAAGAAAATTAAAGGATTAGATTAGGAAACCTACAATAGACTTACGAATATAGTTCGTCTGATCTATGTTTTTCTATCCAATGGATAAATGCTGGATCAATTTTATAATACGTGACTCCTCTATCATCTACTTCTTTTGTATCTTCCTTTCGATATTTTGAATATGTCTTTTGAACCAAATCTAAGTCGGTAAAAAAAGTTTCAACAATTCGTTTAACTATCGCAGTTGAAATATTGTCTAGCTGTAATAATTCATTTTTCCATTCGTTTGTGTGTAAATCTTGAATTGGAATATCAAACAACCACCTATCGGTGTCATAGCGTGCAAACTGAATAATTTCTTTTTTTTCATTTACAAATCCAATAAATGCTGAAGTTGAGTACTCACCTTTTGGAACCTCATCTATGTATTTGAATGCTTCTCCTAGGGTAACTTCTTGATCGTCAGTTGTTCTTGATGAAAACATCGAAATTTTTGCCATCAATATTCTATACTACTTTAACTATATCAATTCTCTCTTTCACTTTGTGTGGCATTTATCCCAATGAAGAATTGAGTCAAGTTTTACGAGATTGGATGGATTGGATTACATCCTCTAATTTTTCCACCCACGCAAATTCTCTTTCATTGATTTTTTCATATTTTCG
>JAEOTN010000316.1 GCA_016839865.1 Promethearchaeota archaeon
CAGGCAATTGAATCCACGATTGGGGTTTGTTTCTCATTATCCCAACTTAATGAATGGAATTTGCAGAATTCCTCGGTTATGCATTTTTTGCAGTGAATACATATATCAGGTAAAAATGTGGATTTCTCTGTGGTTTGGATGGTACTTTGATGCAAAATTTCACCGGATTTAAAGAGTAATCCGAGATTTGGAGCATCCACATCACAATCTGCAACCAACATTTTCGTTCCTAGTTCATGGAAGATAACCCCTAAGGAAGCGCTTATCGTTGTTTTACCAACGCCTCCTTTACCACTAATCACACCAATTTTATAAACAGATTTTTCGGAAGGAGTTATCATTGATGAGAGACCTCCTTACTTAGGACAAATTGACCAATTTTTTTGATTGCTTGTTGACTCAACGAATCAATAGTGGCGGATTCATAAAACACAAAGGGAATGCCTTGTGCATAAGATTCCATAATCTGTTGATCATACGGAATAGACGCAATGGTTATCTGATCAATCGGATAGTCAGTTATTGTGGAACGATTCACGATTACATAGGAAGGTCGTTCGACAACTTCAGAAAGCTTCAAGATACGTTTTAGATCATGTTCACCAAAAGGTGTAGGTTCTGTGACGCATAAAACGTATTCGCTCTGTTTTAGGACAAATTCGACATCACAGTGCGCTCCTGGTGCGGAATCGGTGATCACATAATCATAGGGGTTGGATTTATTTAACTCCTCAAACTTTTCATACATGGATTCCAATATTTTTACTGCTTGCACTTGACCCACTTGGAGTTCGCCTACCATCAAATCCAAAGGAGTACTATTTATCTGTAAATTTTTAAAGAAGATTTTGCCGAGGTGTTGGTTTGATGAAATAATTGCATCATCCGGACAAATACGGTAACAAAGTTCGCAAGAATTGCATAGATTTTGCATCAAAAGTGGAATTTGGTCAATAATCTGAAAAATAGCGTGAGTTCGACATGCGAGACTACATTTTCCGCATTTTGTGCACTTATTCTCATCAAATTTGGGAACGAAATGAGTGATTTCAGTTGATTCAAATACAGAGAGATCGGGTTGTCCAAGCAAGATATTAGTGTTAGGATTCTCAACGTCACAATCCATCAATAGGACTCTTTTATTCAGTTTAGCAAGAAAAAGGGCTAAATTTACAGCCACAAAGGTTTTTCCAGTTCCACCTTTCCCACCACTTACTGAAATTATCTGCACTATGATTCTCTCTGTTTTATGATTCATAGGTAGAATTATTTTCGCATACCGCGCCCTTGACCGCCACCCATTCCAGAGTGACTTTTAACAGTTGCTCCAGTTACAGGTTCGGTTTTGCCTTGTTCGAATAATTCCAAAACATCCTTTACAGTGTTTACTTGGTGGGTTCCGACTTGGAAAAGATTTGCTCCAATTTGCTTCAATGCTCCTACTGCATTTGGGCCTAGATTACCTACAATAACATCAGTTGGTTTTTGATTACCTACATTTTGTGCCGCAGCAATACCTGCACCACCCATGGCATTAACTGCATCATTGTTAACAACGGTCACTTGGATTACTTCACCATCTTTCTTCTCGATTACAGTAAATGTGGAACATCTACCGAATCTCCATTCGAATGGAGCATGGATACCACCAGAACCACCGCTTGGAATTACAATTTTCTGATTCATTTTTTTCACGTGATCGAATTTATTTGAATATTAATTCGAATCAATATTCATATAAAGTACATACCATTTAAAAAAATCGCAATTCAATTTCACGAAATACACAAGAGATCCGAAAATTATGAGCAGCCATGTGTACGGTCCAGTACCAAGTCGAAGATTAGGAAGATCACTTGGAATTGATGTTACACCCCCCCTTCCCAATAAAACATGTAATTTTAATTGTGTTTATTGTCAGTTGGGTAGAACTCGTCATTTTTCCAACCAAAAACGAGAATTCTTCCCCGTTGATAAACTTCTTAATCAAGCTGAGAGACATATCAGCTCAGTTGGAACAGATAATATTGATTATTTAACCTTAGTTGGGGATGGAGAACCAACACTATATTCTAAAATTGGCGACTTAATTGACGGATTGAAGATTTGGGATATCCCTATATGTGTCATCACTAATGGATCTCTTCTCAGTTCTGAAAAAGTAAGGAAAGCGCTTGGATCAGCTGATGTAATTCTCCCAACTCTCGATGCAGGGACAGAACAGGAATTTAAACTCCGAAATCGTCCTATCCGTCATATTCATTTCGATAATATGGTTAAGGGAATGATTGAATTCCGAAATTCCTTTGAAGGGAAAATTTGGATGGAATTTATGGCAGTAAGTGGAGTAAATGATCAAATTATATCCCTTCAAGAAACTCGAGCTATCTACGAACAGATTAGCCCTGATAAGATTTATGTGAATACCCCAATTCGTCCCCCATGTGAAAATTGGGTAAAAACACCATCTCTTGAAAACATTGAACTTATTCAAGATATGCTAGGTCCTTCTGCAAAAGAAGAAATCATACCAATTAATCTTATGGAGCAAGGAGAATTTTATATTGAAGGAGATAAAGAATCTGTGATTATACAAAACCTTGTTAACACCATAAAACGACATCCTATGAGACGAGACCAAGTTGAAAATGTGCTCCTTAAAAAGAGAATGAAATATCCTGAAGATACAATTAAAACTATTTTGAGTTTGAATATCAATCAAAGGGAATTTCAAGGAAAAGAATTTTTCATATTTTGCGAACCCTAATTCGCACTGGTATTGGGTTTTCTACCTACAGTTTAAATAATTGCACAGAGACTTATAGTTAATCTTTCAAAGGATTACTAGGTAAGTAATAAGATGCGAACTTCTGTTTCAAGCAGCAATACGGTGCCCGGGAAAAAAGAATCACCTTCAAATAAGAAAATCCCACCTATCTACCGGAAATTGCAGAAACATCTGAATAAACAAGCAGTTGGGTATCCGAAAACTAGAGATGATTCTGATATTCGGTTGCTACAGTTACATTTTCCATCAGAAGATTTTGTTGAAATTGCGTTACATTTGAGTTTTCGATTCCAATCTATTGACGTTATTTATGAAAAAACCAAGAGTCAGTTTAAAAAGGATATTTTAGAGAAAAAATTACGAGACATGGCAAAAATCGGGTGTATTTATCAAAGAGCGAAGAACGATGAGTTTGAATATGCGCTAATTCCGCTTATTGTTGGTTTATATGAATTTAAATTCGGGGAACTTACACCAGATTACATAAAAATTTACGAACAATATAATGCACCCCTTAGATTTGCTCTAGAGTTTATATCTAGTGATATTTCCCAAATACGGACCATTCCTGTCGAAAAATCAGTCACTCCCGAACATAAGATCGCTACTTATTCTCAATTAGAACAGTTAATTGATGACGACTATGGTCCTTTTTTGGTTATGAAATGTGTTTGCCGAGAAAGACAGAAAATATTGGGAAACTCTTGTGAAAGAACCACACGAGAAGGAGTTTGTCTAGCGATGGGTACCATGGCTGAACAAGCAATATTTATTGGCGTGGGAAAGGAAATAAGCAAACAAGAAGCCTATGAATTGTTGAAGATTAATCAAGAAGAAGGATTAGTTCTACAAACATCTGGAGGTCAAAAACCAGAATTTATCTGCAGTTGCTGTGGTTGTTGTTGCGCGAGTTTGCGATTACAAAAACAAGTTCCGTATCCAGCTGAATATTGGACACATGATTTTCATGCCGAATTAACAACTGAAAAGTGTATTGGATGTGGAAACTGTGAACGAACGTGCCAAGTGAATGCGATAAATGTAGATAAGAAAACAAAATTAGCGAGAGTAGATATAGGACGCTGTATTGGGTGTGGAAACTGTGTTACAGTTTGTAACCAACAGGCATTATCTATGGTACCAATCAAAAATCCATTTATTGTTCCTATAGATAATGAACAGTTATTTGAGAGAATATATTCCCATAAAAAAGGACCATTACGAAAGTTGATCATGGGATTGAAATTGATAAAAGGAAAACATTGGAGATAACGGTAAATATTATCAAAAAAAAAATAGTAAAAATTACTTTTTATTTTTTCGAGAGATTTTAGGGAAAAACACAGGAGTATTCTTTTTGTATTCCTCATAATCGGGCTTTCCCCCCCATTTTTTATCAGCGTAATCTTCGTTAAGTGGTACCCCACTTACAAAATTTAGGAGCAAAAATACAAAAACTGGGGAAATTAGACCGAAGAATCTCCAACCTTGCATAGTGGGTAAGCTTATAATTGCCATTCCAAACCATAAGAAGAACTCCCCGAAATAGTTTGGATGTCTGGATACGTCCCAAAGTCCTCCTGTTATAAATTTATCCTTGTTTTCTGGATTAGTTTTGAAATTTTTCTTCTGCCTATCTGCAATTGCTTCAAAGGTGAAACCTATAATCCAGATTATTAAACCCAAAATTAAAGTAGTCCAATCATACCAATTATAATCCACTAATTCAGTTGTGTCTGCAGTTATAGCGGCTAAAGCTGCAGCTAGGGTAAGTGACACCCATAATCCTTGTAGAGTCCAGGCGCGGAAAAACCGGGGACCAGATTGCTTTAATTCCCGGAATCGTTTATCCTCTCCTGCTTTCAGTATTCGACGGAATAAGAAAATTCCTAGTCTGAACGTCCATATCAAAACTAAGACCATTATAACTAAATGTCTAAGGTTGATATTTCCGGTCAAAAAGGTCGAAGTTAGAATTACAGTTGTATAGGTAATACTCCCAACGAGGTCATAATATTTTTCAGTTTTAAAGATGAACGAGGGAATGAAGGCAATCCAATTGATACCGAAAGAAATTATTACAGCTAAAGCATATATTGGGAGAATAGAACTTCCAACAGTTTTACCACCAATACTAATCGCAATGGCTAGTCCAGTAGCAATGATAACCACTATTATACTAGCAAATATTGCTTTCCAATCATTTTTTTCCATATTTTTATCACCATTTTCAAAAGTATTTTATGATTAAGTCAAGATGTACCTTTTCAAAATCAATACTGTTTAGAAAAAAAACTACTTTTACTCACAATTAATGAGAAAATTAGTAAAGTTGTGTGTTAATCGATAAATAATAATTTTTAGAAGAATACTTACAAGATACTCTAATCTTATCTTTGTTGTTTTAATTCCTCTGCCCATTTTGATAGATTTTCTTCTAAACTATCTTTTTTACTATCTTGAGCAATAAAAGTACTAACAACCACTGTTTTTTTCTCCACGTCAGTTCGAAATCGTTTCATTGCTTTAATTCCATCACCTGCAGCGGTTAACCATAACGCAGCTTTTTTCACAGGATAGCTACTGAAGAATGTTCTAATAGGGGGAGTTGGTCTCCAGTTCCATGTAGGACTACCAATCACAACAAGATCATAATCCGTAGTCATTACATCTATGGTTTTAATTGGTGGTTTAGCTTTAACCATAGCTTGATATCCCATTATCATATACTGCGGTTTATCCTTATACGGTTTTACTGGTTTGATTTCTACCATATCCGCACTGAGTATTTCTTTCAGAATTTGTGCTACCTTACGGGAGTGTCCCATTTTAGAATAAAATGCAATCAAAATTTTCATGGTTAAAGGATTAGAAACGAGAAATTTATTCATTATCGTTTTAACAAAAAGTCACTGAATCCTTGTCCAAAAGATATATAATGTGAAAGCAAGAGATGGGAAGATATGGATAAAAAAGAAAACTTGGAATTCCCATGGATCAACAATCCAGAAGACATTCTCGGGATTGGATTCAAAAATCTTCTCAGTTACAGTTATGAGGATCCTAAGTTTCACCAAGGTATTGAAAAACTCAACCAAGAGATTGTGTTTGATTTTGAAGACCTCTATCCTGTTTCCGTGAAATTTTGTAAACCCACGATTATAGTTACTCCATTCGAAATAAAAACAGGTCCTACCGGTTTGGGATTGAAAATGTCAATGCCCACCCTCATTTCCATTATGAAGGGGAGATATTCCATGGTAGGAGCATTTCTTCGGGGAAAAATCCGTATTATTCGATGGTGGAAACTACTCAGCATCATTCGATTAATGAAAATTTTACTTCCAACGTTAAAACGGGCAAAGGAGCGTGCAAAAGAATATGGAAAATAAGCCTAAGGATACCGAATTGAAATTCCTATTGGAAGAAATATTTGGAAAAGATTCTGTATCGGATAAACAACACGATTTATACCTATATTCTTACGACGCCACGGAAGTAGAAGCTGCTATGCCAGATTATATTTGCCTTGTAGAGAACGTAGAACAAGTCGTGGAAGTTGTGAAATTAGCAAATGAACACAAGGTTCCACTCGTTCCATATATTACAGGAAATAATATTGGTGGACTCACAATCCCAGTTAAAGGCGGAATAATATTAGATTTCGGTAAGAAGATGAACAAAATCATCCATGTGGATGAAAAACAGATGTATGCAATCCTTGAACCAGGTGTAACTTTCGGTCTGTTAGATGCTTATTTGAAACAAAATCACCCAAATTTACGCTATTGTTATCCTTTTGCCCCACCGTTTAGTGGTGTTGTAGGAAATGCCATATTATCGGGGATGAATAATATGAGTGCTGTGCATGGATCTATGGGGGATTGGATAAATGGACTTGAAATCATTCGACACAATGGCTCTATCGTAAAAATTGGATCGTGTTTCACAAAAGAATTCAAGAAAAATAATTGGTATAGTCGCTATCCTATGCCAGATTTGATGGGTTTGTTCGTGAACTGGCAAGGAATGACTGGAATAGTCACAAAATGTGCAATACAGGTGTGGTCAAAGAAGAAAATCCAGACTTTCGTGTTAGCAATGACCTATGGGATTGACGCTACAGCAGCTATTATTCGAGAATTTGGGAGAACAGAACTAGTAGACGACCTTTCTGCAGTGTCGGTTGAGGTAGCTAAGATGAGTCTTGGATTCCCGATGCCAAAGAAATTCGATTTCGAACCCGATTATGCGATCTTGATACCGATTTCAGCTCACTCTCAAAAACACTTCAAGGTGAAATTAGAGTTACTTAATGGTGTTCTCGATTCCATCAATAAACAGGTAAAACGAAAAGCGATCCTAGTAGATTTCGATTACCTATCAGCAATTTTAGGAGAGGGTGTAAGGTGTTTTGCTGACCTACCAAACGTAGTCATCCCCCTTGTAGAGTATTCAGGACTCACATGGGTTGGATCATACGCACCGATTGACAAACTAGAGAAGCTTATGGAAGGAGGAGAGAAGATATTCAAGAAATACGAAGTTCCCGCATTCATTTACATGAAGACTATGAAAGGATCTCATTATGGAATTTGGAGACCTATCATTCGCTACAAAAAGCATGCAGAAGAAGAAAAAGTTCACAACATGTGTAAAGAATTGTTAGAAATGG
>JAEOTN010000317.1 GCA_016839865.1 Promethearchaeota archaeon
ATTCTGTATAGCGATACTAAGGAGTGGATACTATGTCAAAAATCATTTACATATTGTATTACTCCCAATCGGGCAAAGTTAAAAGTATTGCAGACAAGATAAAAGAATTATTTTCAGAATTAGATCCTCCAGACGTAGAGCTTAAATTTATGAAGGCTGAACAAATTGATTTAGAAGCGCTAAGAAATGCTGGTGGGTACATTATCGGAACTCCAAACTATTTTAGTGCACCTTCAGGATATATCAAAGTTTTCTACGATGAACTATTTCAGGAGAAGAACGTGGAAGGAAAACCTGTTTTTTGTTATGTTTCTCATGGAGGAAGTGGAGATATTCCAGAATTGATAACAATGAATGATTGGTTGAAACTTAAAACAGTTGGATCCACTATTGTTGTTAAAGGAGATAATCTAAAGGACACTCATATTCAAGAGATTGATGACAACCTACGAGAAATGCTGAAACATCTGTAAAGGAATAGTATTAATAGATTAGTGATGTTTCAAGCAATTTTTTTCATCATTCTGGTGAAGTAGAGTAGAAAAGATAGATAAATCCATACTGATTCTGGATACTTGGATTAGATAGAAATGGATATTGAGGAAGAACTCGCTGAATTAAAAGCAGAACTCGATAAAATGGGCGAAGACCCTAAATTAATTCGTTATGTGAATAGTAGAGAATATCGAGTCTTGTTAAGGAAGTTAAAACCTCAGATTTGTGAGATTTGTGGTAAGGAATACAAAGTTACGCATTTGTGTGAAACTGATTGGAGTTTCAACTGGTCGGGCTTTCAGGATCATTATAAAGCTAATAATCCTACACAAACACCTTCAAAAGAACCTGTGAAAATAAAACCAGAGATAAAGAAAGAGATTGAAATTACAAAACAACCTTACATTCCTTCCAGTCAGCCAGCAGGAAAGAAGAAAAGCGGAAGCGGTTGTGGAACTTGTTTTTGCATTTTAACGGTGGTTGTGTTGATAATTATCTTTCTATGACAATAGTCACAATTCAAAATTATTTAGTTTATACATGGTTCCATTTGAATTTGGAATAAGATAATTCACTTTTGCAAGATTTGTGAGTTTTTGTCTCAACATCATTATTCTCTTTTTATCATTAATACCCATTTTATTCGCTATGGCTTCCACTGTTTGCCAATTATCTGTAATCACATGAACTATTGAGAATTTAGGAATTATTTTATTTTTCGAGATGATCACTGGAGTATGGTCATCATAAAGAATTCCAGGACGCTCATTGCTACATTCTTTACATTTGGGAAGGAAATAGGGATTTGATAGTCCACATTCTTCACATATCCAATAGATTTGATCTTTTCGCGTTATTCTTGGGATTTCTACAGGCTTTTTAATTTCTTCGAATTCGGAATCATAATAGTTAAATTGATCATCAATGTCAGCAGAAACATCCTCTACTTTTTCTTCAACAAATGAGTTTTTCGCAACTACCACACTACTCTGAATAACATGTTTGACATTAGTTTCGGTTGATAAAGTTTCTAAACGTACGGCTTTCATTGCTTTTTGTAGATTCTCTTTATAATCGACTTTTCTTTTTATTATCCGCTCTGAATTCAGAGAGACATGAATATGCACTAAAAACATATTAATTACTAACAGGGCTCCAAAAATCCACCATGAGATAATATCGACTTGGATGAAAAATCTACGCACCCATTCACTATAATCAACAGGATATATCATGAAATATATACCTGAGCTTATTCCAACAGAGCAGTTAAAAAATCCAGAGAGTAAGGTAAATGCCCCTAATTTTTTCAGAAAAGAGGGTATTTTCTTGAGATAAGCATAAAGAATTAAAAATAATATGAATCCGAACATGAATACATCAGAAATGATTTGAAAACTGATACCGAGTGAGCTAAACAGTTGGAGTAACCAAGGGATTCGAAGAAGAAAAAAAGCTGCGGATATTAACAACACAGGTCGTTTTTTTGACCATTGGAGAGTATAAATTGCTATTGCGAATAAACAAGCAACATTGATGTAGGTGATATAGGTCGAAGTTTTGATAAGGGATAAGTGATAATCTGTAAACTCCAAATCATTTTGAAGGAAGTCTATTTTTCCTCCTACTATAAATACAATATATGGTAGTAGACTTGCACTAAATAAAAAAACAATAAAACTCTGGATTTTTTCTTTCCAGCTATAACAAATGGATTGTTCGCTAGTTGAAATCGACATCCCTAAAACACACGCCCTAATTTGTGTATGAAAAATATAGCTGTTAAAAGAATATTTTAGTATATGGTTTGACTCGAATAGAATTCTTCTCATCGGTGGAGAGATTTTCTATTCTAGAAAAATGTAATATTGGTTAGAAAATCTCATCAACTATTATTATGTTTAAGAAATATTTGCAGTTAATCACATCTTCAACTTAAAGGATAGAAAAAATATAGAATACGCAAGAATAAAAGGATGTTTAGTTCTATGCAAAATGTTAACGAAAATATTAAAAAAAAAATAAAAGAAAAATTAGGTAAACCAATAGTAGGGCGTTCTGAAGAGGAGACCGATGTTCTTCATCGATTAAAGTATTTTTATAAAGGATACGAGTTACGGGATGAAACTATAGTGGAAGAATATGTCAAGGAATTGATGGATGAAAACATACAAATTATTGGGACAGATGGTGTTTATCCGGGTGATCGGGAGTGGAAATCTGGACATAAAGCCGCTATTGAGTTATTTCGCAGTGATTGGAAATATTGGGGGGATGTTACCATGTTTCCAGACCATGCAGAAATTGATGTTGTAAAAGATTCAGCATGTGTGACAATGTTCGGAACGGTCAGAAGAGATACCAAGAATAATGATCGAATGAATTTTGAAGCAAGCAAAGCACGTTCTTTACAGCGTATCAAAGATATTGTAGAGGAAATGGAAAAACAAAGTACACTGGCATTATTTCAAATCATCCAAGACGCAAGTTCAGTGTTATATCAGTATAAACAGGGTGATGTGTTTGTATGGCCGCTTCGGATGAGTATTGGGTTCATATTAAAAGAGGAAAAGTGGATGATCAAACAAATTCATTTCTCTTGGCCTGGAAGAGGATTTCCTTCAGTTCGACTTCTTGATTAGTATGATATTTTCCAAATCTTGTTATTATCTCAAACTACTTTACAATACAAAGTTTTTTATAGGAAAAAGTACTTTTCAATGATAGGTAAAAAAAATGAATGAAGAAACCAATTTACCGGAAAAAGTCGATTTGAAATCTCTTGAAAAAAAAGTCACATTAATCTATTTTCAAGATGGTTTTTGGGATATGTTGATAGGATATGTACTGGTTGCATTTGGAATTGGTGGAATTTTTTATGATCAATTACCTGATCCGTGGAATTCCTTATTAGGACCAATTTTATGGGTATTAGGTTTTATTACATTTTTGATTAGTAAACGTCTAGTAGTTTTTCCTCGTCTAGGTTTTGTCAAAAAAAGACAATCCCAACCTCAAAAGAAAATGTTAATAATTCTAGTGGGAATTACAGCATTTCTTGTGGTCATGACTATTACAGTAGTAATACTTACGAGTGTTGGAGCTTTAACCTTTTCAGGAATGGGATTTGGAGTTCCAATCATATTCGGATTATTACCAGCAACCATCTTTAGCGGGATTGCACTGATATTGAAATATTATAAATTATTTATCCATGCGATAGTGTTTGGAATTGCATTTTTCATGAATGAGGTATTTCACATGTATAATTACCCAGTATTTGGTGATTTAACCCAAATTGTATGTGGAACCATAATTATCGCTATAGGAGTTGGAATGTTAATAAATTTCCTTCAAAAATATCCAATATCAGATGAGGCAGATATAGATGGTTAAAGACGAAATAAAAGATAAATTGAAACCTCTCACAGATATTGATAAATTGATTCATGAACCAGCCAGATTGTTAATAATTTCCTATCTTTTTATTTTGGAAAGTGCAGATTTCCTCTTTCTAAAAGCAGAAACTGAATTATCATGGGGAAATTTGTCAGGACACATGACGAAATTGGAAAATGCTGGATATGTGATAATTGAGAAAAAATTTGTTAGGAAGAAACCTCACACATTGGCTAGCCTAACAGAAGCTGGACGTAAAGCCTTTATTAATTATAGACAGAAAATGAGTCAAGCACTGAAATAAACAATTCTCAATGTTGAACTTTTTTATTCTTGTGGTCATTGGAATAGAGTACTACATCGTAAATCTTATCCAAAATATATCCATCTATGAATTCCAATAATTTTTTTTCGATTCCGATTAGCCTATAAGCATGAAAAAGAAATCGGATTATAAGAACTTAGGAACAAAGGGAGGATAAGGTTTTAATGGTCTCATTGATCTTTGAGAATTAAGGAGAGGAGCTTCGTGGTATCAATCAATAAAGATGATTCTTGGAAAAACATCACTCAAG
>JAEOTN010000055.1 GCA_016839865.1 Promethearchaeota archaeon
AATATTTAAATGTAATTCCAGAGAAGGGAGTACAATCTGGTTCAGTTGATATTGTTATTGAAATAGAAAAGGAAAATAAAGTTTTTCCCTTGATTGCTATAGAGGTAAAAAAACCTTCTGACAATAATTATTGTATATATACTGAGACTTCAAAAGAACAAATGATGCGTTATGCAAGAGAATTGCAAACCCCATATTCTGCTTTAACAGACGGAAACGTTGTAAGACTTTTC
Organism: Promethearchaeota archaeon; assembly: GCA_016839865.1. Next base: position 234 of record JAEOTN010000055.1, read on the forward strand.
AAGTTTAATCAAAAAGATGATAAATTCACCAATATTGTTAATTTGGAAATCGAGATTACTAATAGAAAAATTACAGATTTTCTTTCTGATTTAATTAATCTTTATGAGAATAAACATAAAAAGTTGAGTTTATCAGAAACTCCTGATTTCAATCTGCAGAAATTCCAAAGAGAAATTGGTGGACTAACTAGAACATTAAAGGATTTGTTTGAAAAACTTGGGCAGGAAGAAGGATTTGAACTTACAAATGAACCAGATAAACGGTACATACATAAAAAACTCAGTTTTAATCCTTTCAAAGATGTTTTAAGTTTATCAATAGAACGGGAAAAAAAAGAATTTGAAAAAGACACTTCTTATCTCCTCTTAGGGCTAAAAGACCTTAGAAATAGTTTAGGAACTGAACTTCTAAGAAAGTTACTTACAAAGCTTAAAAAAATCAGTATTTTTAATTGGATTAAGCCGGAAAAGGCAGAAATAGAAACTGAGTTCACGTGGCGCAACCTCAGAGATATAAATAAAAAACAAGAATCAAAAATTGAAGACCTCAAAAATCAATTGAAAGAATTGTTCTTAGAACTTAAAAACTAAATTAAAAAAGGGAATATTTTGCAGGAGATATCACCACTCTTCTTAGGTTCAAATCCGATCTTTGGTAGTTTCATGGACTTTAGCGTAAACATGTAACAAATCTGAATAAACCTACGACCAAATCATTTTGTCACAAAAAAGAGGGGAAAATCAGATTTTGGTTTTTCAAGGTTTTTTATGTAATCTAAGAAGCAGTTTAGCTCGATTCACCCAAGCCACAGACTGTGGTTCTGTGGATTCTTTATTTGCTATAAACTCAAGGTCTATTAAAGCGGAATCTACTTGTCCTGATAAAATCTTTGATTCAGCCCTATAGACATAAGCGGGGTAATCTATTTGATGTTCGTTTGCGATACTCAGATTATAGGATTCGATTGCTTTTTTATAATTTTTCATTTGCTGGTCAACAGCACCTATCGCTCGATAGAAATACCCTGTAGTTGGCTGGTATTTGGATAGCTTTTCAAAAATCTGCTTTGCTAAATCGAATTTGTAAACTATAAAAAGATCATACCCTAAAGCATAGAGATTTTCTATCTCCTCAGAGCTAAAAAATGTCCATTTGAGGTTAGATGAAAGTAATCGTTTATATTGAATGAACAAATTGCTGGCATAATTACGAATGTTATACTCCAAGAATTTAGCAACTGTAGTCTCTATCATTGTTCTACACCATTTTTCATTATTTGAGTAATCTGACTAACTGGAAAAATTCTTAAATTTGGCGATAACTCTCGATAACATAAAACAGACAACTCGGGAAATTCTTTTTTAATCAGCTTCCTTAGCCTTCCTCTTACATTTGCTGTCGTTAAAATTACAACATAATGAATGGACGGTGTTTTTCCAAGTTCCGTAAAAATAGCTTCCAAAAGTTTACCGTGATCCTTATCTCCTGGATTTAATGCATACTGGTTTGGATTTGCAAGTTTCATTTCTATCTTGGGATCAAGCAAATACACTAAACAGGCGCCGTCTTTGGAATTCAGGTTTGAGATATATTGTTTAAAAGCTATTCGTAACGATTTTATAATCTCGCCTTGTTTTTTGTGTGTGTTTTTTCCTGCCCGAATTTCAATCAAGGTTTCTAAAATTTCTCTAAGATTCCTTATACTTAATTCCTCTTCTAAGAGTTCACGCAGAATACTCGTTAATTCTTCTATCTCGAAATAATCTAATGTACAATCGACAAGAATTGGAAAAGTTTGTTTTAATTCATCAATAAGGCAATATCTTACAAGCTCTGTAGTTAGAAAAATATTTGCATTTCTTCTTATCTCTGCAGTAATTCTTAGAATAATAAATTCTAAGGGTGTCCTGATATCTAAATTAGCTTCTTTGCATACTTTTAGGACTGTGTTTTTGTTTAGGATCTGAGAGGATTCTAAATTATTAGCAGGATTGAAGATGGTTTCTCCAGATATCTTTAGAAGCTTTAACCTTTCCACGGTTTCGTTTACCATAAAATGGTTCTCTTTAAGACCACATAATGGAGGTAAACGAAGGTCATTTAATTGAATTCGAAATTCATCTTTTTCTAGATCTTTATCAATATTGAACTGGATTTTTGGAACAGTAATTCCCAATTCATACCAAAGACCGTCTCTCATCAATTCAAGTTTTTCTTCAGATTGTTTGTCCATAATCATTTTATCTGAAATCTTGTTTGAAGTATCAATAAGAGGACTTTGATCAGAAACAAAAAAGCCTAAAGAAACTGCATTCTCATCTAAAATTACTTTATTAAATTGTCTTTTCTTAGAATTCTCATTTTTCCTTACTTTTTCTCTAATTGTTAGAGCAAAATCTTTCACCCTATCTATCTTAAAATATCGACTAACGGAATCAATTAATAATCCATGAAATTGATACGAAGACATATCAGGCAATAATTCCTCTCCAATCATTGTCGACCATTGTTTTCGAATCGTATCGGATAAAGAAGGAGATAAGAACAATTCTGGATTCCGACAAATGCCATTTAAAATGGATTTAGCTAATTCTTTAGCTTCAGCATTATGTTGAACTAAGGAGGGAAGAGGTAATCTACATTTTTTATCATTAATTATTACTTGATAGGAAGCCATCTTGAAATCATTCACATTATCGCCGATTGTTATTGACAATGAGGATTTCACGCGAATTGTGAGATCCGATAAGAGATCATTAATGTAAGCCAAGAGAATCCTTCTCAGAGTTAGAGTTTCTACTGCTTTTGGGGTCACAAAACGTTCCAAGTATGGAGCAAGCTCAACAACAATTTTCACTTTTTCAGGATACTCTTTTGCATTTTTCATCATTTTCTTGCCTCTAATGATTTTAGTTGTTTTTTTATTCAATTACATCATTTTAATTAATGAAGTTCAATTTCACCCACAATGTTATGTTCAAATTCCTTGTTCAAATTCCGTCGCGATAGAACGGGAATTTCTGAATAATCTATTGCAATTAATTTTTTTATGAATGGCCTTAAATCAGAATTCCTCACAAGTAGACATATGTCTTTCTTAAAACGTATCTTCTCAGATACAACTTCAGAAATCTTTTGAAGATCTTCAGGTTCTATTATTAAAACTGGTTGACCGTTTTCTTCATGAATAGATTTTTGTATATGTGATTCAAATCTTTCTCCGAATTGATAAAACTGAAAAAGAATATTGTTTCCAAGAAGTTCCTCTCGTATCTCAGGCGAAGATCGTAATTTCTCAGCTATGGTCTCTGAGTCGAATCCTTTTTTATATAAATAAAGAAAATCTTCACAAATCTGCTTTAATGTTCTTATCGGAGTTTTTTCTTTCACCATCACTTTAAGCGTCTTAACTAGAGCTGGAAGGTGTTCACCAGAATTCTTTATAAAATCAGCTGCTTCGGTTTTTACATTATCAAGCAAATCAGCCACTTCTTGGTGACCTAAAAACTTTGTCAGGTTCTTTCGGAGGACTGCCTCTAAATAATATATTATATATTCAACGGCATCCCATAGTTCAACTTTTGCTGACTTAACCTTTTGCTCATCCTTCTTATTGATCCAATACGCTTGTTTTCCAGTCAAAGGATTGATTGATTGCTTAGCATATATCTTCAAGCGATTTAACTCTTTTAAATTACCAAGAAATAGCCTTTCATCAAGTGAAATTTGCTCTTTAGAGATTGGAACTTCATTTATTAGAACAACAAATGTCCCGTTAGGAAGCGTTTCTATGGACCTAAACCGAATTCCGCTGATCCTAACCCCATATTTTTCAAAAATATGGTGCTCTCTCATTTCTCTAGCAAGCTTCTCTGTTCTAGATAATAGTTTACCCTCATCATTTTCAAAGTGAGGAGTAAAATTGCTAGCAAGTTCCACTACAAGTGGAGTTACAACTGGCAACATATTTAGAGGAGATCTTGTTCCATAAGTTGAAAAAATAGATTTCCTTCTTTTTAGAACCTTTATCTTCTTTTGGTATTCATTGTTTTTAGGAGCCAAAATTATGGCCTGTTCATAAGCAGAGATTGCGTTGGATAATACTTCAATTTTTCTTCCGGAACTTTCTTGTGAAATCCATGCAAGACCTAAGTTTGCATAGAAAGTTGGTATTTTTGGATCAGCTTCTATAGCTTTTTTATAGGCATCAACCGCTTCTTTGTTTTTACTCCAGTAGTAATTCAAATTTCCAACCAGATTATAATAATCTGCTTCAAAGGATTTTCCTTTGATGTTTAGCATTTCAGAATAGACATTAAGAGCCTTATCGATTTTTTCGGATTTTGAATAGAGATCCTTTGTGAATCGAATAAGTGTATTAGTTAGGTTTACATTACTCGGTTCTGATTTTAATGAATCAAGAAGTCTTTCTATCACACGATTTTGTCTTCCAAGGCTCCATTCGAGTTTATCGATTTGTCCCTTAAGATATTCGGTCCACGCTGGTCGTTTGTTCAGAATTTTGCTATAATACTTCAATGCCTCTTCCTTTTGTCCCATACGATCAAAGGTAAGTGCTAATCCATACGATCCTTCAAAAGAAGCTGGAGCAACCTGGAGACTTTTTTGAAAGAAGCTCATTGCTTGTTCAAATTTATTTTGTTCTAAATAGAGATGGCCTTTACCTGTGTAACCATACAATTGATCAGCGTCAAG
>JAEOTN010000318.1 GCA_016839865.1 Promethearchaeota archaeon
GGAAAATTGTTAGATATTCTTGAAATCCCTTACAAAGTTTTGCCAGAAGATCCAATTGAATGTGAAGAAGCAATTAAAACTGCGAAAGAATACATGGATTCTAATCAATCATCTTATGCATTGATAGTGAAACGTAGATATTTCAATGAGTATTTCCCACAAGGAAAGGTTTCGGGGGCCTGTGAGTCAGAATTAGTTGGAGAAGACGTCTTAAGTGCGATTTTAGATATAATTGACCAAAAAGATATAATTGTTGCAAATACGGGTAGAATTTCTCGTCGATTAGCTTCGGTTATGCATGCGAAGGGCATGATTCCTGAAGGGTGTGGACGCGTCGTATATAATTTAGGTTCTTTAGGGTGTGCATCCGCGATCGCCTATGGAATATCTACTAATTACATTCAGAAAGTTGTTGTTTTAGATGGAGATGGTTCTGTATTAATGCAAATGGGGACTCTAGCGACCATTGGACACTACGAACCTGAGAATCTTTATCATATCGTTATTGACAATGCATGTTATGCATCCACGGGAACCCACCCATCAAATGCTCCATCGGTAGATTTTCCGAAAATTGCCGAAGGAAATGGATATAAGTGGACGGGATTAGTGGAATCTTATGAATATTTGAAACCGAAATTACGAGAGTTTCTATCTCATTCAGGTCCAAATTTATTAGTAATTCGAATTTCTGAACCCCTTAAAGGAAACTTGCCGAGATTAACTAAGCCCCTACAATACAAGGAAGCGTTTTTTAAGTTCACACAAAAACCATGAATGTCATAGGAAAAAATCGAATTTTTTCTCCTAACTGTACGTTGATATCGGACGAACCTACGTGACGAAATGAAGATTTTAAATATAATGTTATCACTATGATAAAAGAGGGTTTATTATGTCCGATGACACAGAGCGAATTAATCAATGTCCCAAATGTCAAACCACACTGGGAATTAAGGAAGAACAAGATAAATCAAAAATTTTGTATAATGATGGAATGACCACAATCTATGCAAAGAAGTTTGTTTGTCATCAATGTGGAGCTGAATGGACGAGCGATGGATTGTTATTGGATGGAAGTGGAGGAGGATACAGTAAAGCTCCAACTTCAGATGATATTGTTTCTGCGTTTTTAATCAGTGTAAAACAAGATAATCCAGGACAATTCGAGACCTTTTCTGATAGCGAGTGGAGATGCACAGCACGATATATGTTAACAAAGCATGGTGTCATTGCAGACGATTCTACCGATGTGGAATACATCAGGTATGCCGAATTCATGGATTTCTTAGACAATGAAGCCAGGAAGAAGGTCCCCGGTTACGAAGAAACTGTGTAACACTTCTTTTTAATATCTTACCTTGTCATAACTGATGCAAACACTGATTTTTTTGATTTCCATATGTATTTGAACAACAACAGCTAATAAAAAATATGTTCCGGATTGGAATTATTGGTTGCGGATGGATAGTCCGACTCTCTCATATACCCGCTATACTCACGACTCCAGAAGGTGTTGTTACGGCGTTTTATAGCAGAACTCGGAAATCAGCAGAGAAAACAATGAAAGGATATCATCGAAAAATCAAGAGGATGCTTCGAAGAACTACAGATGAAAAGACTGAAAAATATTTGAAAAAAGGTTTGAAGTCTAAAGTTTATACTGATTTAGATAATTTTTTTGAAGCAGTAGACGGAGTCGATATTGCCACCAGTCCCAATACACATATGCAGTATGCTAAAATGGCAGCAGAACGTGGAAAAAGTATAATGCTTGAGAAGCCTGCAGCTAGAACCCTATTTGAAGTGGAACAGGTTTATTCTTATATCGAAAAAGTGCCGTTATATGTTTATTCTCAACGTACATATGATGAGAGTATAGATTTAGGCAAAGAAATCATTGATTCGGGTAAACTAGGCAGAATTAAATCCTTTCGAGGGAGTTTAGGAAATGCAATCCTGGTTTATGTTTGGAATAAGAAACAGTTTTGGGACCCTACCATCTCGGGAGGTGGAGCTTTGCTTGATCTCGGTCCACATGTCTACTCAGTCTTCCGAAATTGGTTCGGATCTGAATATACATTTGAATCTGTCAAAGAGTTAGATATTTCTACTGTCAAGAAAACGCGCAGATTGTTCAAACAAAAAAATACAAAGTAGAAATCGACGATAAAGCAATAATAGAAATTAAATTCCAAAACCGGGTGAATGGTGATATTACAGCGAGATTTGAAGCGTATTGGGGAAATTCTGAAATGTATCCCAAAGATGCAGTACGTGGGCACTATTTTGAAGTAGTTGGAGAGAAAGGTAAAATGACAATTGCAGGTCCTGATAACTACTTGATTGAATACAATGATGGTTCAATAGAAGTTGTTCCTATCGAAGGTGAGTTTCTTTCAACGGGTGGGGTGAATGTATTTCGCGCATTTATTCAGAAAAAAAAAATCAAGGAATCCTGCATGGTATGCACGAGAAATGATGTTGATTTTACAGGGCGGTTATATATCCCATCACTTAGAAGGTAAAACTTTGACCGAAAAGGATATCCAAGATTTCATGGAAGGGTTTAGTTTTATTAAAAAATGTGAAGATAGAAGTCTAGCTATTATTAAAACGCTGTTTCCTATTGAAAAATAAATAAAAACGAAAGAAAAAACACTCTTTAATGCATGAATAAGGATCATCCATTATTGATGATATGAGATTACAAAAGATTTAGAAAAAGTTCCTATCCATTATTTTTCGATAAGAATGAACCATGAAGAACGCTTTTTTGCAGTATTAAATGGTGAAATTCCCGATAAAGTCCCGTATACAGAAATCGGGGGCATGGATTCTGTGATAATTGGCAGACATTACGGGTACGACTACGGTAAACCAAGTAAAATAATGGAATTGCTCAAATTTATTCCAGGTTGGAGAAAATTATTCCTGAAATTTGCCCAAAACGCAGATATTGTGAACAGCATCTTAAACCGTGGATTTGAGTTGTATAAATTAATGGATATGGATGCTGTTCCTGTAGTTATGGCAATGCTCCCGATCATTCCTGCTAATCATGCTAAAAAGATTGATGGAAAATCTTACCAAAAATTCGCAGTCCCCGAATCCGGCACGTTTGTGGGGGAATTTGGAAGAATTCAGAAGACGATCCCCACAAAATATGAAACATCAATGCTCTATTACATGGATGGAGCTCTTAAAACAGAAGAAATATATGATGCCTGGGGTACACCAGATCCACATCACCCAATTCGCATGGAAATCTACCGTGGAGCGAGGAAATATTATGAGGAGCATAAGGAAGAGGATCTACCATACCCATTACCCGCATTTAGCGGAATTAATGAAGTTACTTGGGAAGGAATGGGATTCAAATCATTTGCTAAAGCATTACGGAAGAATCACCCTTTCATTAAACGAGTTCTTGATCATAGAACAGACTTTGCAATTGGAATTATTGATGATCTTGGAAAAGAACCAGATCCACCTAAAGCATTCTTATTTTATGACGATTATGGATTTAAGAATGGTCCGTTACTTCCACCCAAAGATTTCAAGGAATTATTTGCACCACGGTTGAAGAAAATTGTCGACACAGGACATAAATACGGAATGAAGGTTATAATGCACTCTTGCGGAAATTTGAATTCTATTTGGGACGACTTAGTGGGTACGGGAATAGATGCGTTACATCCAATTGAACCGACTGCAAAGATGGATATCTTCGAACTTAAAAAAAATAATCCAAATCTCACGTTAATAGGAAATGTTTCCCCTCAGGACATGCAAGATAAAGATCCAGATTTTATTCGTGAGTATACTACTAGATTAATGACTGAATGCAAAGAGGGAGGACGATATATTCTATCTTCAGGACATTCAATCAACCCAGCAGTCAATCTGGAAAATTACCTTGCGATGAGAGAGACCCACGAAAAATTTGCAAAATATTAATTTCTTTTCTTTATAACTCAATAATGAGAGTGAATCCTATGACTGGTCAAATACCCGATATTTTCAAGTTTAACAATGAAGAGTATGATATAGTTGGAATCGATGGTCCGGATTTATTTGATCCGAATACTGAAGGATTCAAACCTCAAATGGCTTCAACGGCTTGTTGGAGAGGATTCAAATTATTTTTTAGTGCCACTAATGAAGGGATTTATCTAGAGGAGATGTCTATTCGACAAGAAAAATCTATTGAATTTAGGGGAATAAAACCAATTCCAGGAGAATGGAGATTTACTCATAAATATGTTAATATGAAATACAAACTTCCTTTTACTGGGCGCTTGCTTATCGCCAAAGGTTTTATCAAATCATTGTATGTTCACATGGGATTCCAAAGACCTGTCGCTTACAGAACAGTTATTGAACTAGTAATTAAAGAGGGAGATGTCCTCGAAATTATTGATCACTCTAAACACTATAGGAGGTTGAGAAAAAAAGATCCCAATAAAGATTCTTATCCAAAAACTGCGAGTGAGGGAGATATCAAAGATTTTGTGGAAAAATCCTTTTCCCGAAGATATGAGATCGACAAGTAAATACCGATCATATGAATATATCAGATGTTTTCTCTGTACCACTCATCAGTGAAGTTTTCCTTCATAAATGACATATTTTTTGTACTTGTCGTACAGTATTCTTACTCGTAAGTTCCCTTACCCCAATCATAA
>JAEOTN010000319.1 GCA_016839865.1 Promethearchaeota archaeon
CTGTTTCTATTGCATATCCCGCATGTACTACAACATAGGACCCAAGCTCAACATTAGGACATAAACCAATAACAACATCCCTCTGTACTCCATTGAAATCTACTAATGCCGTAGGACCATTAACTTTTATTACTTTTCCCGGGATTGCTAAACACATTGATATGAACATTTATTTACAACAAAATAAACTTCCTATTTAGAATTAGAAAATTGTGGGAAAATCATGAATTTTTTGCTGCTGGCTGATATTGAAGGCTATACTCCCGAATTTGAACCAAATTTCTTTCAGAATATTGAATTTGTTGTGATAGCGGGGGATATTTCTATAGGTGCAAAGAATATTGCTCGAAATGCGAAGTTTTACCAAAGAATTCGAGACAAGATACCTGTTAAGATCCCCGTCTACTATGTACCGGGAAATCGGGAATATGAAAACGTTGCAAGTGAATTTGAGGGAATTCCAGATAATTTTCATCCAATTCATAACCGAGTTGTCACACGCATACTTTCAAATGGGAAAAAAGTGAATCTAATTGGGTATGGTGGTGCCCTTCCAGGAATTTTCAATAATTTTGTGTTTACTGAAGAGCAATTTGAACAAGGATTAGAGGATCTTTATGGATGCTTAACCTTCCCTGATGATGAAATTACGATACTGGTAGTACACAATCCTCCATTCAGTGACACCTTAGCAATGACATTTGGTGGAGAAAATATCGGAAGTCATTCCATCAGAAAGATAATTGAGAAATATGAACCCGATTACTGTGTATGTGGACATGTTCATGAATCACAGGCAATTGAGATAATTAATCATACAAAATGCGTTAATCCGGGAGCTAGTAAACAGGGCAACGCTGCATTATTGAGTCTGGATTCTACTTTACAAATAAAATTGATAAAAATCGACGCACACAGGCTGAAATCTAAATGAGTGATCGGCGCAACATATTGCAACAGAGTCTTAATAAACTTCTAGCTACCCTACCCTCCTTATCTAAAGAAGAATTCGTGATCTTGAAAAAGGTGGGTAGTTGGGCAATTAAGCAAATGAATACAACAGATCTTCATGGATTCCCTCATGTACTTCGAGTATTGCGATTATGTTTAGACCTTCATAAGAATGAAGGTGGGACACTTTTCATTTTGATTCTTTCAACACTTTTACATGATGTTGGTAGAGATTATACTAAGAAGGGTGAAAGTCACGCGGAAAAATCCGCAGAATTAACAAAAGAATTTTTGCATTCGAATAGAATTTATTTACACGATGATACTTCTGAGCAAATTATCAACTCCATATTAGCTCATAGTTTTTCTGCTAACGGAATTGCTAAGTCAATAGAAGCAAAAATTCTCTCAGATGCAGATAAAATCGATGCTCTCGGAGCAGTTGGTATTTATCGTGCTGCATGTTTCCAATATGAACATGGTACTGGATTAATGGCTATGTATCGGCACTTTTTCGATAAATTATTGCTACTACCATCCAAAATGTATACAAAAACTGGAGAGAAAATCGCTGATCAACGTGTTATATTAATGAAAACCTATATAGAAGAAATAGAAAAAGAACTTCACTTGAAATAATATTCTATGTTGTATCTCTGTCCAAACTCTTTCGCTTTTTTTACATATTGAATCCATTTGGGTACTCCGAGAAGTATCATTATCACTGAAGCTCCCATAAACCCCAATCCTAAAGCCCACAAATCATCGAATGCGACTGTAAGAAAAACGATTCCAGGAATAATGAATGAAAATCCAAGTATTGACAATAAAAAAGGCCATACACCAATTTTTATCTGAGATAATTCTTGAAAAAATACAGGGTCCTCATATAGTTGGAATATACGATCATTTGGAGAAAACCACTTATGTTCATCAGGATCAATGGGAATATGTTTACCCACTTTTTCTCTCTTGGGGTGTTTATGCGGAATAAATCCGGTAACTCTAAAGAATTCAAGTATACGTTGCCAATCTTCAGTTCTATAACCAAATTTCATAGGAGCTACATAATACGATTTTTTCTTTCCAACTCTAGGAAGGAAAAGTGCATATAGATGACTTCCATATTTGGATCGGTGCATAATCACTTCCATTTTCTTAATTTCACTGATATATTCGATAAAAGTAACGTATGATTGTTCTTTCTTGATTTTCACATGATAAAGGCTATCATTCTCAAGAATTAGGTATTGTTTTCTCGAAAGTCGAAGATGAGGAAACGAAAGATAATAATCCGCAGGAAAAACTTGATTCTCACTCATACTTCTAAAACATCAAATTTCAATTAAAAGCTATGTTTTAGGCATACTATGTTTTTTATGTTATATTACATCTTAAAGAAGCATTACAGCGTGATTGGTTACATTAGCAATGACTAACAAGAAACCTAACATTGTCTTTATCACTAGCGATCAGCAACATTGGTCAACAATTGGAAAGCTTAATCCAGATATAAAAACCCCAAACCTAGATAAGCTAGCTGAAGACGGTATCTTATTTTCGAATGCATACTGCACTGATCCGACATGTACTCCTTCCCGAGCTTCGATTTTAACAGGAAAATATCCCTCGCAACATGGAGCATGGTCTCTTGGGACGAAATTAGAACCAGAGAAAAACACACTACTAACAGATTTGCTCAAAAATGATGGTTACAGGACTACTCTAATTGGAAAAGCTCATTTTGAACCTCTAAGCGAGACAGAAGAATATCCCTCAATTGATACGAAGAAG
>JAEOTN010000320.1 GCA_016839865.1 Promethearchaeota archaeon
AAATAGACGTTTATCTAAGTAAAAATAAAAGTGAAGAAAAAATGAGTCAAGAAAGAGTTATACATGAAGCTAAAGAGACAAAAACGCTCAATTCGATTCTCTGGATGACCTATGATGCCGCAGATACTTATTTCAGTCAATTAGTGATAAGTTTGGCATATACCCCTTTCGCATTATTATTGGGAATCCAGATATGGGGCAGTTACACAGTTGCTTTTGTTATAATGAGTGTTTTTATGGCATTTTCTAACTTATTAGTAGCAGTTTTCGGACCGATATTGGGGTCAATGAGTGATTTAGCAGGGAAAAGAAAGGGTGCTGTTATGCTTGTCGCGATAATCATGATTACGTCATCTGCATTAATCTCATTGTTACCTACTTCGTCAGGTTTTTCGTTTTGGGCAGCATCTGTCTTGTTCGTAATAGCTAATTTTTGCTATCAACTCGGAAGAATGTTTTACGATAGCCAGATCCCTTTTATCGCAGAACCGAAGAACAGGGTAATCACACAAGCCGTGGGAGGCGCAATTGCACCTTTAGGATCGATTTTGGCTGTTGTAACAAATATGCTTGTTGTGGGCTATTGGGGTAGACCAACAACGATTAGCACGGCTGCATGGGATGTAAATCCAGGTGATTATGCCGTTATTGAATTCGGGGGTCTAAAATATTTGTTTGTCGTAGGTGCTGTTATAATTTTCATTATGGCATTCCCATATTTGTTCCATAAAGAAGTAGAGAATCCTCAAGCTATAAGTCTTCAACAAAACTGGAAAGAGAGCCGTAAAGTATTCCGATCCACCGGTCGGGACATAATTAGGGATAAAAACTCAGTTATCTTCTTTCTAGCATGGTTTTTTATTACTGATGCAGCTAACACAGCCATCCTCTACATGACCCCAATCATTCAGGGCGCTGTAGGATACGGCCAAAGCGAGACTTTGATAATTCTAATCATCGCAATAGGAGGCAGTCTCATTTTCGGAATTCTGACTGGAATGGTTCTAAAAAGAATCGGACCGAAAAAGACTTTCATTATTAATTCACTATGTTGGATAATTGGAATTATATTTGTATCATTTGCAGGATGGGAACTCACTGGTGATGTGTGTATCACAGAATTCTGCCCCCCCACATTTGGATCATCTACTAGATGGCTAATGTACGTTGGTGGAGTCTTTGTAGGTGCAGGGTTCGGTGGAATCTGGATTGTGGGAAGACAATTTATCACAATACTCGCACCACCAAATAAACTCGCTCAATATGGAGGTTTTCAAAAAATTGCGGGTCGTGTCAGTGCAATTGTGAGTCCAATTTTGTTTTCCGTTGTGATGTTCTTATCTGCACCAGCTTTGGGCACTCATCATGCATACAGAGTTGCTCTTGGACAGTTGCTCTTATTCTTTGCTGTGGGAATGTTACTTCTATTCTTCATTATTGACCCATTCAAGAAATACGATGCTGGAGAACGAGCGCCATACAAAGATTTGTATGTAAAAATTCGATAAAACTACTATCAATTCCAATTCTTTTTTATTTTTCAATTTTTAATCAGAAGGAGTTTTTAATTATCCCAATTTAATGCCAAATAGTTGTCGATAGCCATGGACAGATCAAATGAACCCAAAGGATATACACTGAAACTATGCATGCTTGGTGATGGTGGAGTTGGCAAAAGCACATTTGTGGAAAGGTTGGTCACCGGTCAATTCAATAACCGCACAAAAATGACAATTGGGATAGATTTTCAGTTAATAACTATGCTATTAGGAGAATTAAAGCTTGATATTGCCGTTTGGGATCTAGGTGGAGAGTCTCAATTCCGCTTCATCTTACCAACCTATATATCTGGAGCCGATGGAGCTCTTTTGTTGTTTGATTTATCACGTTCTTCTACAATGGATAACCTAGTTGAATGGGCAGATATTTGGAGAAAAAATACAGAAGCGGGAATTCCTTTATACCTCATAGGTGCAAAAGTAGATAGAATTAATCCTAATCTCGAAACTATAATTGAGACCACTGTATTCCAATTGAAACAGAAACTGAATATCAACAAACATTTTCTAACTTCATCAAAAACTGGTGTTATGATTGGGGATGTCATAACGAGTATGGCAAAAGACATAGTAGAGTTCAAAATTTTAAAGAAAAATTCTCGCAATTGTGCGTAATTGCACTGTATTAAATCAGCATTTACTTTTGTCAGTAATTACAATTTGACTTTTTTACCAGGAACTCTGGGAAAGAGTCCTACTTCTCCGATGTGGGACGCTTTAACGACATATCTTAGTAAGCGTTCTAATCCTAAACCACCTCCCGCACTAGGACCTATTTTTCTCCTTTTTGCATATTCCAGATAGGAATGAAACTTTGTCAGATCTAATCCATCCTCACTAATTCTCTTTAGAAGTTGAGAATATTCAAATTCTCGTTCCCCTCCTGATAATGCTTCGTTGAAACCTTCAGGAAACATGAGGTCATAATTTATATAGGTCCCTTGTAGTTCAGGGTTCTCTTTATCGTAAAATTCCCGTTTGAAATTAGTAATCCAGAAAGGATGTTCTTCACGGTTTGATTGTTCTTGTTCAAAATCCGCACCTAATTGTTTCTTCAAAGAAGTTGATGAATACAGTGGAAATGGTTTTCTAGGAATGAGTAGTTCCCTATCAAAGAATGCAAGGGATTCTTTACATTTTGCATTAATCTCTGTAAAAATTTGAATAATTAAATCTTCCATGAAATCCATGAATTGTGGTGCTGTATAATCTCGAATTTCGATATCTAACTGCGAGAATTCGAAAAGGTGCCTTCCTGAAGAACCTAATTCACTTGCTTCGAGCCTAACGTTAGGGGAAAAAATAAAAATTCCTTTAACATCAGTCTCTGCTAATGCAATTTGTTTGTGGAAAATCATGCTTTTAGTTAATTCTAAACATTGACCTTGATAGAACACCTTAGATTCATCAACAATATGACTCAAAGGATCCGTTATGGTGGAGAGCATAATTGGGAGTACTTGCATTAATCCCCGATCAACTAAGAAATCATGAGCTGCCTTTAAAAGTATAGTTTGAATTTTTAGAGTTTGCGACATTCGCTCAGTTTTTCTTGCCGTATCAAGAATTTGAGGTTGTGCAGCGGTTTTCAATGGAATTTCCATGATTTATTTAAGACAAAATCCCTTTTATGGTTTGTTTGTACGCATTATTTGGAATTTATGTGTTATTTTTTGCAAGATATCTAAAAATAACTGAATATTTATACCTAAAAAACAAAATTTTTGGAATATTTATAT